>JACQDO010000490.1 GCA_016201085.1 Hyphomicrobiales bacterium
ACCACGCGCGTGCTGGCGTCGCTCACCCCGCGCGAGGAGCGCGTGCTGCGCATGCGCTTAGGCATCGGCATGAACACCGACCACACGCTGGAGGAAGTCGGCCAGCAGTTCTCGGTCACCCGCGAGCGCATACGCCAGATCGAGGCCAAGGCGCTGCGCAAGTTGAAGCATCCGAGCAGGAGCAGAAAACTGCGGTCGTTCCTGGACAACTGAGCGGAAGCCTTTAGCCCCCCGGACGGCGCATAGCGCCGATCCGGGGGTGAAGCATCCGAGCCGCAGCCGTAAATTGCGGTCGTTCCTCGACAACTGATCAGCCGTCGTCCCGGCCGAGCGTAGCGAGGGCCGGGACCCATACTCCGCAGTCTATAGATAGCGCACGGCGTATGGTTCCCCGCTTTCGCGGGGACGACAGTTGCTTGGCCCCGCTTTCTACCGCCCACAACTTATGCTAGTGGGAGCCCATGCCGACTATCGCGATTTTCAGCGGGATCATCATCCAGATGTTCTTTGAAGATCACAATCCGCCGCATGTGCATGCGATCTATGGCGGCGCCAAAGCGTTGGTGCGGATTAGCGATGGGGCGATCATCCGGGGGTCGCTTCCCCGCAAGCAGGCGAATTTGGTAAAGTCCTGGGTGGCGCTCAGGCAAGCCGAGTTGATGGAGAATTGGCGTCATGCGCAAACGGATGGCCGCTGCTTCCGGGTCGCAGGCCCCCATGATTGATGTCGTCTCGGTGAAGCCGCTGGGCGGTTACCGGCTGCGCGTCGGCTTTTCCGACGGCTCCGCCGGCGTGCACGACTTTTCCTCGACCGCCGCGCGCGACGGCGAAATGGTGCGGCCGTTGAAAGACCCCGCGTTTTTCGCCCGCGTCTTCGTCGAGCTGGGCGCGCTCACCTGGCCGAACGGTTACGACCTCGACCCGATCGCGCTGCACGAGCGCATGGCGGCGGCGGGCGAATTGACGCGGGTGGCGGCGGAGTAACAGACCTATGCCGGCGTACGAGGATCGATATGTCGCCTTTGTCGACATCCTCGGCTTTCGCAAGCTTATTGAGAGCGTCACAGAAGGCAGAACCGATCCTCTGTGGATTGTTCACCTCTTACGCGCCGTGCACGATCCGCCTCGCATTGATCGGGAGACTGATCAGTCTCTTAAGGGCGTATGTATCGCTTCTGGCGGGTTTCGTGCCCAGAGTAT
Source organism: Hyphomicrobiales bacterium (assembly GCA_016201085.1). Taxonomy (GTDB): domain Bacteria; phylum Pseudomonadota; class Alphaproteobacteria; order Rhizobiales; family Xanthobacteraceae; genus Pseudolabrys. The sequence goes on from JACQDO010000490.1 coordinate 1,201, forward strand.
TTCCGACGCTGTTGTCATTTCAGCGGACCTTGATCTATGGGGGCTGTATCACATCTGCTATTCGCTCACGAAGCTCGCCACCGAACTTCTGGTGCGCGGAATCTTTCTACGAGGCGCGATCACAAAGGGAAAACTGTATCACGATGAAAAAACTGTTTTCGGTCCCGGATTAGTTCGGGCATATGACTTCGAATCGCGGGTTGCCTATTTCCCTCGTATTGTCGTCACCCGAGATGTGTGTATCGACGTGGAAGCAAAGCAATATGAATTCCCGTGGGACTCAAACTTTAAGGATATTTTGCTACAGGCCGATGACGGTCCGATATATCTCAACGTGCTAGAGCGCGTTGTGGCCGATCTGAAAACGATGGACCGAGATAAGGCGCCTTCCCGTGACGAACTCATGCGGAACAAACAGTATGCTGCTATCGATATCATGCGCGATGAAATACAGGATTGCTTCGATGCCTCGACTGATGATCCGAGTATCTTCAAGAAGATGCAATGGTTCGCTCGCTATTGGAATCGAGTGATACCTAATGACCTCGTGCCGCCGATTACCGGACCCGGTGCCGCTCTGGACAATCGACCTGTTTCCGCCTCATCCTGAGGAGCGGCCGTAGTCCGCGTCTCGAAGGATGGGGCGGCCCCATGCTTCGAGACGCGTCGCTTCGCGACGCTCCTCAGCACGAGGCCGAAAAATGATCGTACGTTTTCTCGCCGCCCTTCTCCTCACGTTCGCCCTCGCCGCGCCCGCTTCCGCCGCGCAGTGCGGCGGCAATTTCAACACCTTCATCGGCTCGATCGCGCGCGAGGCGCAAGGCGCCGGCGTCTCGCAAGCCGTCATCGGCCAGGCCTTCGCCGGGCTCGCGCCCGATCCGGCGGTGATGGCGTTCGACCGCCGCCAGCGCGGCATGTTCCACAGCCGCAGTTTCGAGGAATACGCCCGCACCCGCGTCATCCCGGCGCGCATCAAGCGCGCCAAGGCGCTGATGGGCCGCCACGCGCAGCTGCTCGCGCGCATCGAGCGGCAGTTCGGCGTACCGAAGGAATTGCTGATGGCGATCTGGACGCTGGAGAGCGACAACGGCGGCGGCGACATGGGCAAGCTGCCGGTGATCCGCACCATCGCCACGCTGGCGCACGATTGCCGGCGCAGCGAATTGTTCCAGCGTGAATTGATCGCCGCCTTGCAGATCGTGCAGCGCGGCGACCTGCCGCTGCGCGATCTGATCGGCGCCTATGCCGGCGAGATCGGGCAGACGCAGTTCCTGCCTTCGTCCTACATCAAGTACGGCGTCGACTACGACGGCAACGGCCACGTCGATCTGCGCCATTCGGTGCCGGACGTGCTCGCCTCCACTGCCAATCTGTTGAAGGTCAACGGCTGGCAGGCCGCCGCGCCCTACGGCGAGGGCACGGCGAATTTCCAGGTGATGCGCGAGTGGAACCGCTCCGAGATCTACCGCAAGACCATGGTGCTGTTCGCGGAGAAGCTGAGTGAGTGATGTCAGCAAGGCGAATGAGCTTTCCCCTCTCCCCTTGTGGGAGAGGGTGCTGAGTGGCGAAGTCACGAAGCAGGTGAGGGGTATCTTGCCTCAAAACAAAATTTACCCCTCACTCGGTTCGAAATCGCTCCGCGTTTTCTCGCCAC
>JACQDO010000491.1 GCA_016201085.1 Hyphomicrobiales bacterium
AGAAAAATCCAGCATGCGGTTGAAATCCGGAATTTGGGTGGCGGCCTATGTGCGCCGTTGCCACATCGAGGGTGCCTTCGCGGCCGTGCGCCGGCGCGGGGCGGAGGAGGCCGGCGCGGTATTCATCAAGGCCAACCGGCTCGATGGCACCGGCGTGCTGTATGGCCCGGCGCCGCAATCGGTTTTTGGCGAGGCGCAACCGGCCGGCCGGTTATTCAGCGTCATCCTCGGCCGGGAAACGCCGGTGCCGGACGCCGATATCGAGGCGCGGCTTACGCGCGAGATAAAGTACGATCCCGATGTGTGGATCGTCGAGGTCGAGGATCGTGCCGGGCGGCATTTCCTCGATAACGCGGTTGTTTGAAGTTTATTTTTGTCCGCCGGTCTTTAGCCGCGAATGCTGACCATCGCGGCGCTGGACTTCACGACGCGGCGCCGGGGTCGACAGTGCACGCGCGCTGCGCCGCTCGTCGTCCCAATGTCCCGGTGCGTACACGGGCCGTGACCGTTTGCCGACCGTTTGCCAGATCGTCACCATGCGCTCGGCTGCCGCCGGCACCAGTTCGTCAAACAGGCGGGCGAGATCGTAAACCCGCTCGACCGATTGCCCAATCGCCGGATTGAGGAACAATAGAATTCGCTGCAGTACCGCGGCCTGCATTCCAAGCGCCTTGGCCGCGACGACGATAGGCTCACCGGAACGATCGCTGGTCATCCGCTCGGCCAGCTCCCGGCTGATACCGAGTGCCCGTTCGAGCATGCGGCTGAATTCTCCAACGTTGCGTTGTAACGCAGAGGCCTCCAGCCGGCGAATGACCTCGCTGGTGGCCGGCGACGAACGACCTGACACGGCGCGCTCCGCCACATCCAGATTGGAAAGTATCAGACGGCGTTCTTCCGCTCCGGCCGTAAAGAACAGTTCGACCAGATCCTGCGTATCGGTCCTGGCCCGGCCGGCGTCGGCGTCACCTGGATCGGAAGCGGTGCCGGCCAATTTACGCAGGATAGCCCTCGGCGCCGCGGGATAAGCGGATAGGCTTGCGAGCACGGCTGCGCGCGTAGGCGCGTCGACGACTTCGATCAGCCCCAGCGCCAGCTCGACATATTGGGTCTCCTCGTCGGCGCTATGCGCCGGTTTCTGCACATAGAGGTCGGTAAGCACGCGTAGCAAAGTGGGGCGGATATCGACGCCGTCCCGGCATGCCAGATCGAACAGGCCGTCGAGAGGGGGGTACGCGGAGAACTTCATCATATCTGCTACGCTGAACCAACATGCGATGGCTCACATTAATCGGCGCGCGTTAGCAGACCGTTAACCTTGCAGCGCCTTTAATTGCGCAAGGCGCCGACCCGGCCAGTCCGACAGTGGCTAAATGCCGGGACGGAAAAGGGGACTGCAATGGGCGAAGTCATCCAATTCCCAGACGAGGCGGGTTGCGCCCGTGGGAGCAGATATGTCGATGCCAACAGCGAGCCGGCGACCGTCATCATCCTCCCGGTGATTCGTATTGAACGGGCGCCGGATGGGTCGAATGGCCTGGAGCCGGACACGGGCAATAGTTCAGGCCGTCGCCGTCGCCGCCGCATCGCGCGCTGAAACGAGAGCACTGCCGAACCACCCGATGCACTTTGCGCTGCAGCCGACGACGCGTGGGCCCGATTGGCGAGGCCGTATTTTCGCGCTCGCGGCCTTGACGCTGCTCGCCGGCTGCGCCAACGGCGACTTCGGGGAAGTCCAGCCCAGTCTGGTGCGCGACGATATCCACGATTGGCTCGGGTCTAACGTTGTCGCCTCGCAATCGTTCTGGCCGTGGAATAATCCGCTAACCGACGACGAACGTCAGTTGCGCGATCTCGCCTATCCTCTGATCGAGCCGCCCTACCATCGGCAGCAATGGTATTCGGTTGCCGGCGAATACGGCTTGACCGGTGTCGACAATCCGGGATCCGACCGCGCCGCCTATGCCAATCGCCTGATCTCGAAACATTTCCGTTCCGCTTCTTCGCGCTATGCCCGGCTGACCGAAGATATCCGCAACGATACCACCCGGCTGCCGCAATTCTTCGAAACCGCGGCGCGGGCGCTGGATATCGATCGGAAGCGGCGCAAGAGTCTGGCCTATGTATCCGAGCTATCGAAGTCGGAACGCGAGAATGCGCTGCGCCGCATCCGCGAGAACGCATCGATTGTATTCAAGGTGCGCACGAAGCTGGATCAGCGCGTCGCAGCCTATCGCTTCGCGCTCGAGCGCTTGGTTATAATGACCCCAATGCAGCAGGCAGTCGATGTCGAGCGATCGCTTACTCAGCTGCAAGCTCAGATCGCGCACTACCGCACCCGCTCCGCACCGACTTGGGTGCGCGAGCAAAACCTGGTTTCCGCGCGGTGATTATCGTGAGGGCTTCGGTTCATCCGCCCGCTTGCATTGGGCGGCGGCGATGGTGCTCTGCGCCAATGGCACCAATCCCGGCTCTGGTGCGAGGGCCCGGATTGCGATCAGGCCGGTACTGGTCGGCGATTCCACGATCAGCCGGTCGGCCGCGGTGACGTCCTCTTCTTCCGGCATTTGGTTGCGCTGTTCGGCGGTCATCAAGTCGAGTTCGATCATGCGTCGGCCGGCGGCCCGGTCGTTGATGGCGTAATAGGCCACATCGTAACGCGTGTAGAAGGATACCGATGTATAGGCGAGGCTAATGGGGACGGTGAGCTTTATGGGGCCTTCCGACAAATCGTAACGGCAGACCGCGCTGGCGAAAGCCGGATCCATGAACGGCATCGCGGCGTTTTCCGGTGTTGGCGCGAGCAGGGCGGTGACCGTATTCACCGGTGCGAGGCGCGTAAGTCGTGAATAAGCATCCTGGGTCGCCGTACGCGGCATGATGATAACGGTTGCCAGATGCACGATGCCGCCCAGCAAAGCGCCTCCGAAAAACAACAAGAGCCATCGGATCATGGACAGCTCCTGGTGTTGATGGCCGGCATCGGGACCTCGCGACCGGCTTTGGTCGAAACGCCAACAGCTGTGTCATAAAAGCGCAGCACAAGAGCGTAGCGCTCGACGCCGCCGGTCGGAAGCCAGTTGCCGGGATTAGCGCGCGGCGCGACCACAATCTCGAAACTGCCATCGGCGCGTCGTACGATCTCCTGGCTGGTGAAACCGTAGCGATTGACCGAGTTCGCCACCAATTCGCCGTCGGCATTATAGAGTGTCAACGTCCAGAAGCGCGCGGCCGGCGTAACGCCCGAGAGAACGACGTCGCATCGTCCATCGAGAAATTTTCCAACGTCGTCGGCCTGGGCCGTAAACGACACACCGTCGCCGAGCGCAATTGGCAACTGCCCGGTGCGCGCGATCGTCGCTCTAGCATAGGGGTCGGCTTCGACGGTGCCGGTCTTCGGCCGGGCAGTCCAACTACCGATCGACAAGGTGCTGAAGGCGGCGCCGCGCGTGAGCGCAAGATATGTCGCCCCCAGGCCTACGATGGCGGCGACAGCAAGGGCAAACAGCGTTCCGAGAAGCAGCCGCACAGGCAATCCGTTAACAGTGGGGAGACTTTGATTCGTGCCAGTAGAGTAGGCCGGCAGCGCGCGTGTGACCAATCAGTTCCGGCCGCCGAAGGCGCGGCCCTCTAATGCCGAGGCTAGAGCGGCACCTTTTTGATCGCCCGCGGCCTGTTTTTTCTTATCGGTGGAGACGGTGGGTTGCACAGGTCCCAAAGCGCGGTTGGCGTCATCCATCATCCGCTCGACGCGGACCAGGATATCGGCGCCACGCTTGGTCAAAACCGTCGGGCGTGGCGGCGGCGCCGGCTCATTGGATTTCGACTTGGCCTCGGCGACCAATTGCTGCCGGGGCGCGGTCGGGATCGGAACGCCGGGCAGCTGTTTCAACTCGGTGCCTTGATGGGCGTAGGCCATGATGTTGTGCCAGGTCATCGCCGGCAGCGAACCGCCGGTCATGCGGTTGGTCGACTGGTAGTCGTCGTTGCCGAACCAGATGCCGCAGACGAAATTGCCGGTGAAACCGACGAACCAGGCGTCGCGGTAAGCATTGGTGGTGCCGGTCTTGCCGGCGGCGGCAATGCCGTCGAGCCGGGCGCGCCGCGCGGTGCCTTCCTCGACTACTTTCGACATCATCTGGTTCATGTCGGTGGCGATCTGCGCGGTGAACACCTGGCGCGGCTTCGGTCCGTCGCGGTCGAAGCGCCAGATGGTCTCGCCGGCGCCGGTGCGCACTTCGAGAATGGCGTGCGGCGTTGCCGCTTTGCCGAGATTGGGGAAGGTGGTGTAGGCGCCGACATGGTCGAGCACGGTCACTTCGTCGGCGCCAATCGGCAGCGACGGCGTGTCCGGCAGCGGCGTGCGCAGGCCCATCTTGCGGGCGTTCTCGACGATACGGTTGCGGCCAAGCTTGGGATTGCCGTTGCCGATCATGATCGAAAGGCGCACCGCGATGGTGTTGATCGAGCGGGTCAGTGCGGCGGTCAGCGTCATCGAGCCGGAATAGCCGCCCGAATAGTTGTGCGGACACCAGTTGCCGATGCAGATCGGCGCGTCGACCACGATCGAGGACGGCTTCAGCCCATGCTGGAGCGCGGTGGCGTAGACGTAAGGCTTGAACGAGGAGCCGGGCTGGCGCAGAGCATCGGTGGCCCGGTTGAATTGGCTGGCGC
>JACQDO010000001.1 GCA_016201085.1 Hyphomicrobiales bacterium
CCTTCGTGGTCGAGGATCGCCCGGGCGCCGGCTCGATCATCGGCACCGACGCGGTCGCCAAGTCGGCGCCCGACGGCTACACGCTGCTGGTGATGTCGAACACCCACACCACCAACGAGTCGCTGCTGCCGAACAAGCCGTTCCAATTGATGCGCGATTTCGTGCCGGTGGCGCCGATCAATTATTCCGATTTGCTGCTCGTGGTGCACCCCTCGGTAGCGGCCAAGAACCTGAAAGAATTTATCGATCTGGCCAAGAAGGACGCGGGCAAGCTCAATTACGCCTCATCCGGTCCGGGCACGCCCTATCACATGGCCGGCGAGCTGTTCAAAGCCATGAGCCATACCGACATCGTGCATGTGCCGCACAAGGCCTCCGGCGACATGCGCAACAGCGTGCTGTCCGGCAATGTGCAGATGATGTTCGACGCCATCACCGTGATGTCGCAGCTCGCCAGCGAGGGCAAGGTACGCGCGCTGGCCACCTCGGGAGCCAAGCGCAACCCGCTCACCCCCGATCTGCCGACGGTAGGCGAGACGGTCCCCGGCTACGAGTCGACCATCTGGATCGGCGTGATGGCGCCCAAGGGCACGCCCAAGGAAGTCGTCACCTTCCTCAATACCGCGATCAACAAGGTGCTCAACAAGCCCGACGTGAAAGCAACCTGGCTCAAGCAGGGCGCCATTCCGCTGGTGATGACGCCGGAGGAGTTCGACGCCTATCTGAAAAAGGACATCGAGAAGTGGGCCAATGTGGTGAAGATCTCGGGCGCGAAAGTCCAATGAGTGCATGATCCCGAAAAGTGGGAACCGGTTTTCGGATAAGATCATGCGCAAGAAAAAAATCGGAGAAGAACAATCGATAGCGCCTCGCTGAACGGCATGCTTTCGACGCCGCTGGTGCTGCCGGCCTCGGTTGCCGGCGCGCTGGCGGCGTTGTTCGTCGTGCTGATGGTGATGGCGCTGCGGCGCGCCGGCGCCGGCTCGCTGCAACGTCTGCTGCTGCCGGTCGCCGCCATCGTCGTGGTGGCGCTGGCGGCGATCGCGCTCATCGACCGCATGGCGCAGGACAACCGGGCGGCGGAGCGGCGCGCGCTGTTGCAACGCAGCACCGTTCTGGCTGCGAGCGTGCTGGTACCCGGCTCGGCGCTCGCCTGTCTCGACGGCGGCGCCGGCGAGCCGATCGAGAATGCCTGCGAGAAGGCGGTGTTCGCCGATGCGCCAAGCGCGGCTAGCGCTGTCGCCTATACCGGGGCGCGGCTGGCGCTGCTCAAGGACGCTAGCGCCTTTGCGCAGCATGGTGAGGCCGGGTTCCTCGACGCCTTCGCCGGCACGCGACGCGCGCTCGAGCTCGACCGTTTCGGCCTCGCCGCTCATGTGCTGGCCACCCGCGACGGCTGCACCGTCGAGGCCTGCGCCGCCTTCGCGCTGTTGCGCGACACCGCCGCGCTCAAGGCGAATTTGCGCGTGCATGCCTTCGACGGCTACGTCGCGCGCTATGCCGCGGACTGGGGCAAGCTAGACGCCAAGGCCGAAGTCAAAAGTGAGCCGGTGGCCGAGAAGCAGCCGGCCGCGCCCGCCGCCTCGCCGGTCGCCGGCGCGCAGGCGCCGCAGGCCGCGCCGCATCAGCCGGTCGCCAGCCGCTCTGATTTCCCCTCCGCCGCCTCGATCCCGCCGGTCAGCATCATGAATGCCGAGCCGCCGCTGCCGAAGGAGCCGAAGACGGCTACCGAGGCCGCCGCATCGGCACCCAATCCGCCGGTGCCGCCGAAGCGTCCACAGACCCAAGCGGCCACCCCGCCGGCGCGCTAAGATCGGCGTGGAAGCTGGGTCCCTGATGTTCAAATCCGTCCTGATCGCCAATCGCGGGGAGATCGCCTGCCGCATCGCCCGCACCGCCCAGCGGCTGGGCCTGCGCGTTATCGCGGTCTATTCCGACGCCGACGCGCGGGCGCTGCATGTGCGCATGGCCGACGACGCGCATGCCATCGGGCCGGCACCGGCTGCGCAAAGCTATCTCGTCATCGATAAACTGATCGCCGTCGCCAAGGCGGCCGGGGCCGACTGCATCCACCCCGGCTACGGCTTCCTGTCGGAGAACGCGACTTTCGCGCAGGCCTGCGCCGAGGCCGGCATTGCCTTTGTCGGCCCGCCACCCGCCGCCATGCGCGCCATGGGCCTGAAGGATCGCGCCAAGGCGCTGATGGAAAAGGCCGGCGTGCCGGTGGTGCCGGGCTATCACGGCGAGATGCAGGAGGCGAAATTCCTCAAACAAAAAGCCTACGAGATCGGCTATCCGGTTCTGATCAAGGCGGTGGCCGGCGGCGGCGGCAAGGGCATGCGCCGCGTCGACAAGCACGCCGATTTCGAAACGGCGCTGGAGGGCGCGCAACGCGAGGCGAAGGCGGCCTTCGGCGACGCGCGCGTGCTGGTCGAGAAATACATCGACACGCCGCGCCACATCGAAATGCAGATTTTCGCCGACCGCCACGGCAACGCCATCCATCTCAACGAGCGCGACTGTTCGTTGCAGCGCCGCCATCAGAAGGTGATCGAGGAGGCGCCGGCCCCGGGCATGAGCGCGGCGTTGCGCGCGGCCATGGGCGAAGCCGCCGTCGCCGCTTGCAAGGCGGTGGGCTACGAGGGCGCCGGCACGGTCGAGTTCATCGCCGACGGCAAGGGCGGCCTGAAACAGGGCGCCTTCTGGTTCATGGAGATGAACACGCGGCTGCAGGTCGAGCATCCGGTGACCGAAGCGATCACCGGCCTCGATTTGGTGGAATGGCAGTTCCGCATCACGGCGAACGAGAAATTGCCGCTCAAGCAGGATCAGGTGCGGCTCGACGGCCATGCGGTGGAGGCGCGGCTTTATGCCGAGGATCCCGAGCATGGCTTCCTGCCTTCGACCGGCCGGCTGATCGCGTTGCAATTTCCTAAAGCCGAGGGCCTGCGTGTCGACAGCGGAGTGGAAACAGGCGACGAGGTCACGCCGTTCTACGATCCGATGATCGCCAAGCTGATCGCGCACGGCGCAACGCGCGTTGAGGCGCTTGATCGCCTGGCCGAGGCGCTCGATAAAACCGGCGTCGCCGGCCCGCGCAGCAATGCCGGATTCCTCGCAACACTCTGCCGCGCGCCCGGTTTCCGCGCCGGCGCGTTCGATACCGGCTTCATCGATGCGCACCTGGCGGAGCTTGGCGCCACGCCGCGGCCGCTCGATCTTGCCGCGGTGGCGTTCGGGGCCAGCGTGCTGATGCTGGACGAGCACGAGCGCCTCGCGCAGCAACGCAATCCTGAGGCGCCGCTGTCGCCCTGGGACAGCGACGACGGCTTCCAGCTTTCCGGCCTGCGGCGGCTGGCGCTGCCGGTCGTCGCCGAGGGCAAGCCGCTGATCGCGGATGTCAGCTACGGCCCGCAGGGATTTGCGGCCGCCGTCGATGGCGTCGCCATGACTTTCGATGCGAACGTGCATGTGCGCGACGGCACCGCTTACGTGCTGCGCGCCGGCCGCCAGACCAAGGTGTCGTTGCGCGATCTCACGCTCGACGAGGCAGCGGAAGGCGGATCGGGCGGGCTGGTGCGCGCGCCGATGCACGGCAAGGTGCTGGCCGTGCTGGTGGAGCAGGGCGCGCGGGTCACGCGCGGCCAGCGTCTCGCCATCATCGAGGCGATGAAGATGGAGCACACGCTGCATGCGCCGCTCGACGGCACGGTGGCCGAGATCGCGGTCGCCGTCGACGCGCAGGTGGCCGAGGGCGCCAAGGTGATGGTGATCGCGGCGGCTGCGACACAAGAGAACGCGCAATCGTAAAATTCCGGTGGCACCAACCTGCTAGATTGTTCAATAATAACAAATAGTTATTTACAGTTCGCATTCATTGAACTGCCATGCAGGCACTGGATGCCGCTTGATGACGGATTCAGGAGATTTGTTGCGAAAATGCTACATCAAACGGCGACGCGGGGAGGTACTATTTGCTATCCGTCAAGGCTGGCCGTCATAGGGGGAGTGTGTAATGAATAAGATTGCGTCAGTGGCTGCTACCATTCTTGCGTTCGGTTTCGTGACTTCCGCGACTGCGGCCGACATGCCAACCAAAGCGCCGGTTGCACCGATGGTGATACCGTTTAGCTGGGCGGGGCTCTATGCCGGTGTCAACTTGGGCGGCGGCTGGGGCACCAGCACCGGCGATCTTGATTCCTTCAGCGCTAGTTTGGCGCCGGCCGTTGCCGGAGGCGCAGTTCCTGCAAGCTTGGGCACCAAGTCTTCCGGTGTGATCGGCGGTGCGCAGATCGGATATAATTGGCAGAGCGGCTCGCTGGTGTGGGGCGTTGAAACCGACATTCAGGGTAGCGGCATCCGTGGCACCAGCACGGTCAACTTCGCCGGCGGCGGCGGCTTCGTCCCGACGGTGTCAACCGGCGAAGAGAAAATTACCTGGTTCGGCACGGCGCGGCTGCGCGGCGGCTTCGCGATCGCGCCGCGCGGATTGATATACGCCACCGGCGGCTTCGCCTATGGCGGCGTCCAGAACAGCGCATCGGTTGTTGGCAATCCGACGACCTCGGGCAACTTCACGGGCTCGACCAGCACGACCAAGGGTGGCTGGACCGTCGGCGCCGGCACCGAATGGGCCGTGACCAACAACTGGCTGGTGCGGGCCGAGTACCTGTATATCGATCTCGGCAGCACGACGGTGGCGCTGACCGACCCGCAGTTCCCCGGATCGTTCATTAATTACAGATTCCGGCATCGGGATAACATTCTGCGCGCGGCGCTCAGCTACAAGTTCTGACCACCGGATCGCGCCACGTCGCGTGGCGTAGCGGAATGACGAGAGGCCGCCAAGCGAGGCGGCCTCTTTTCATTTTAAATGATGGGTTCGTCTTTCGGCAAAGTTGACGTGATGCTCGCCGTGAACAACCTGGGCTGACCGCTTCCAAAGCGGAGACGCGCGAGTTATCCATGGGATTGCGCGCCTTTGTCTGGACGTCAATTATGCCTCTTCATCTCATCAAGCTTTCGGTCGGAACCGACTCGGTCGCCGATCTGGAAGACTGGATCGCGCAGAAGCTGAAGGCGCAGAAGAAGGCCGGCAGGAAGCCCGAGCGCATCCACACCACCCGCATGGTGCCCAAGCGCGCCGACGAGCTCAAAGCCGGCGGCTCGATCTATTGGGTGATCCGCGGCCAGATCATGTGCCGCGAGCGCATCCTCGACATTCGCCCGTTTACCGACACGGACGGCATCCACCGCTGCCGCCTGGTGCTCGATCCGAAATGCGTGCTGGTCGAGCCGCGTCCGCGCGCCGCGTTCCAGGGCTGGCGCTATCTCGAAGCCAAGGACGCACCGCGCGACCTGTCGCGCGCGGCGCCTGGCGCCTCCAAGATGCCGGAGCAGATGCGGCGCGAGTTGCGTGAGCTGGGGCTGCTGTAACCCTTCTCCGCCTCATTCTGAGGAGCGCACCGTTAGGTGCACGTCTCGAAGGACGAGGGCGGCCTCATGGTTCGAGACGCGCCGCTGCGCGGCGCTCCTCACCATGAGGAAAGAGGCTACACCCCCAGATTATCGATCAGCCTGGTCTTGCCAATCTTCGCCGC
>JACQDO010000002.1 GCA_016201085.1 Hyphomicrobiales bacterium
ATCGGCCTGATCGGGCTCGGCAACGTCATCTCGCAGATCAACGCCGGCAAGATGACGGTGCTGGCGCTGGTCAACAATATCCGCACGCCGTTGCTGCCGAATGTGCCGACGCTCGCCGACACCGGCTACAAGGGCGCGCCGTCGCAGACCTGGTACGGGCTGTTCGCGCCGGCCGGCACGCCGAAGGCGATCGTCGACAGACTCAACGCCGAAGTGCGCCGCGTGTTCGAGGACAAGGATTTCGTGCGGAAATACGTGATCGCGCGCGGCCAAGTGCCGGCGATCAACACGCCGGAGCAGTTCGCCCAGGAGATCGTCGCCGACCGCGCCGCCGCCAAGGAGGTGGTGAAGCAGAGCGGCTTGCAGCCGCAGTAGCCGAACCGCTCCTAATCCGTCACCATGAGGTGGCCTCGCGCAGCGAGGCCCTCGAAGGGCGACGGCCAAGGTCTTGCAGATATTGGCCGTTCATCCTTCGAGGCTCGCTTCGCTCGCACCTCAGGATGACGGATCGAAAGAACGCCAATGCCCACTCTTCTTCCTGTCGACAAGCTCGAAATCCAAATCCTGGTCGACAACGCCACCGACGGGCTGTCGTCGACGCCGCCCAATGTCGAAAACGAGTTCGCCTTCGCCACGCGGCGGGGTTTGCGCGCCTCTTCCGGCCGCTGCCTGTGCTGCGCGGTGCACGGCTTCTCCGCGCTGCTCACCGCCTATCGCGGCGACGCACGCCACAGCGTGCTGTTCGACTCGGGGCCCGAAGACTTCGCCTTCGAGCGCAACACAACGCGGCTCGGGGCTAACTTGGGCCAGGTCGAGGCGATCGTGCTCTCGCACGGCCACTGGGATCACTCCGGCGCGATGTTTTCCGCGCTCGGCGCCATCCGCGCACGCAACGGCAACCGCAAGGTGCCGTACTACGCGCATCCCGGCATGTTCCGCTCGCGCGCCATGCGGCTGCCGAATGGCGGCTTGCGTTACATGGACGACGTGCCGAGCATCGCCGACCTCACCGCGCAGGGCGCCGATGTCGTCTGCACCGCGGAGCCGCAGTCGTTCCTCGACGGCATGTTCTATGTCAGCGGCGAAATTCCGCGCGTCACGCCGTTCGAGCGCGGCCTGCCCGGGCAGGTGCGCAAGAGCGAAGACGGCAGCGGGTGGGAGCCGGACGAGCTGCTGATGGACGAGCGTTGGCTGGCGGTGAACGTGAAGGACAAGGGCCTGGTGGTGCTCTCCGCCTGCTCGCATGCCGGCATCGTCAACGTGCTGAAAGACGCGCGCGCGAGTTTCGCGGCGCCGCTACACGCCGTCATGGGCGGCCTGCATCTGTCCGGCGCCAACGAGGCGATCATCCCGCAGACGGTGGCGGCGCTGGCCGAGTTCGGCCTCGCGCAGATCGCCGCCGGCCATTGCACCGGCTGGCGCGCCATCGCCGCGCTCGCAGCAGCCTTCGGCGACAAAGTACTGGCGCCGAGCGCGGTGGGGAAGCGGTATATGTTTTGAGCGTCATTTCGGAGCGCCGCGCAGCGGCGAACCCGGAATCCAGATACAAACACCGAGCGCAGGTCTGGATTCCGGGTTCGTGTGCTTCGCACACGCCCCGGAATGACGGAGAAAACTACGCCCTTTTGCGCTTCTTGTTCTTCTTCTGCTGCATGTACGAGCGCAGCACGGCGTTGATGCGGCGCTGATAACCGGCGCCCTCGTGCCTGAAATAATCCAGCACGTCCTCGTCGACGCGAATCGAGATCGCTTTTTTCTTGGGCGGGATGACGAGGACGGCGTCGCCCCAATTCCAGTCGTCGCTCCAATCGGGGTCGTTCTTGATCGAGGCTTCGATCTGCTCGTCGGTAAGCGCGTCAAACGCCGCCCAGTCGGTTTCACTTTTCCGGCGTTCGAGCTTGCCGCCGGGATGTTCGATAATATGAGTTCCGTCCGGTAGCGAAGCCACCAGCGTGACGATATGTTCGCGATGCTTGCTCTTAGCTGTCATATTGCTCTCGTTCGTTTCGTCGCACGGGTCGGGCCGAAATAATTCGAAGCTTGTTCCCGCGTTGCGTGAACACGACTGCGATCAGCCTTCCGCGTACGTTTCCGATCGACACAAAACGCTCTTCGCCGGACTGATGTGGCGATCGATAAGTATGCTGTCTCGGATCGGCGAAGACCTCTGTCGCGTCGACAAAATCGAGACCATGTTTTGCAACATTCGCGCGGCGCTTGTTGTCGTCCCATTCGAAGTCCGAAAACGACTTCATTGCCGCTCATCCTATAAAAATGTATATACAAATGTATGACAAAATGGTCAAGGGCGTCGGTCGATTTTACGCCCTGTGAATAACGAGCAAAACGCCGCGGTTTGCCGCCCAAAAACCGGCTTCCCGCCCGCGCCCCGGAAACTCCGCCTTCGCCGGCCTATGATGGGCCAACCGATTCGGCCCATCCGCGAGACCAGAACGCCGCGCCCCCAAGCGCGGCGAAAACACCATGCGCTTCACGCCCCAGTTCCTCGATGAGCTCAAAGCCCGGCTTCCGGTCTCGGAAGTCGTGGGCCGGCGCGTCAAGCTCACGCGCGCGGGCCGCGAGTTCAAGGGCCTGTCGCCGTTCAACAAGGAGAAAACGCCGTCCTTTTTCGTCAACGACCAGAAGCAGGCATGGTTCGATTTCTCCTCCGGCAAGAACGGCTCGATCTTCGATTTCATCATGCAGTCGGAGGGCGTCTCCTTCCCGGAAGCGGTCGAGCGGCTGGCGCAGATGGCCGGCGTGCCGCTGCCCAAAGTCTCGCATGAGGACGAGCAGCGCGACGCGCGGCGCAAGACGCTGCACGACGTCATGGAGCTGGCGGCGAAGTTCTTCGAGGCGACATTGGCGTCGAGAACCGGCGCCAAGGCACGCGGCTATCTCGCCGACCGCGGCCTCGATCCGGCGACGCAGCTCAAATTCCGCCTTGGCTTTGCGCCGGGCGAGCGCTTTGCGCTCAAGGAACATCTCGGCAGCCACGGCATTCCGGTCGAGGACATGGTGGAGGCCGGCCTCCTGGTGTCGGGCGGCGACATCCCGCTGCCGTTCGACCGCTTCCGCGACCGCGTGATGTTCCCCATCACCGATTTTCGCTCCCGCGTCGTCGCCTTCGGCGGGCGCGCCATGGAGAAGGACGCGCCGGCGAAATATCTCAATTCGCCGGAAACGCCGCTCTTCCACAAAGGCGCCACGCTCTACAACATCGCCGCCGCGCGCCAGGCCGCGCATGACGGCGCAATCGTGATCGCGGTGGAAGGCTATGTCGACGTCATCGCCATGGTGACGGCCGGCTTCCCGGCCACGGTCGCTCCGCTCGGCACCGCGTTGACCGAAGATCAGCTCACGCTGCTCTGGAAGATGGTGGACGAGCCGGTGCTCTGCTTCGACGGCGACAATGCCGGCGTGCGCGCGGCCTTTCGTGCGGTGGAACTCGCCATGCCGCGCTTGAAGCCGGGCAAGAGCCTGCGTTTTGCGCTGCTGCCGCAGGGCCAGGACCCCGACGATCTGGTGCGCTCGGCCGGCCGCGAGGCGGTGGCGGAGGTGATCGAAGGCGCGCGGCCGCTAGGCCAGATGCTGTGGACGCGCGAGACCGAGGGGCATTCGTTTGACACGCCGGAACGGCGCGCCGCGCTGGAGGCGCGCATCAACGAAGTCACCGCCGGCATCGGCGACGACTCCGTGCGCAAATATTACCGGCAGGATTTCCAGGCGCGACTGCAACAGTTGTTCGCGCCCTTGCCGCCGCAACGCGGCAATTTTCCGCCGCGCGGACAGGGATCATGGCGCGACCGGCCAAAAGGCACCGGGCCCTGGCAGCGCGGCGGGGCGCCACGGCCGGAGGTCGGCTCGCACAACACCCCCTATGTGGTGGTCAGCCAGCAGCTCGCCGCCAGCCCGCTGCATCGCGGCCATCGCACCATGGTGCCCAAGCGCGAGGCGCTGATCCTGCTGGCCGCGCTCAATCATCCCTGGCTGCTGCACGACCACATGGAGGAGCTGGCCTCGCTCGAGTTCCGGCATGCCGACGCCGAGCGCCTGAAGGCGGCGCTGATCGACATCGCCGCCCATGCCGCGGCGGCCGATCCGGACACGATCAAGGCGGAACTGGCCGCCCGCGACCTCGGTGAGGCGATGGCGCGCATTGCCGCCTCCATCACCACCGCCTCGGTCTGGGGGGCGGGGGCCGATGCCGCGCCGGAGGACGTTTTAGTGACCTGGCAGCAGCTGGTCGCCTTGCATCGGCAGTGGCATTCACTAACTAAGGAGCTCAAGGACGCCGAGCAGGCGTTAGGCCAAGACAGCAGTGAGGCCAATTATTTGCGGCTACGCGACGTCAAGGCGCGCCTGGCCCGGATGGACGGCACCGAAGCCCTGATCGAAGGCTTCGGAGCCTCTTCCGGTCGGGGCGCGCGTAGCTTATAGGGTGGCCGCCGGCACATAACGTCCATGCGCTCCGGGCCTAGGGTCGCGACCCAGGCGGGCGGGACGTTCCGCG
>JACQDO010000505.1 GCA_016201085.1 Hyphomicrobiales bacterium
GCAGCTTGACCTCCTTCAGCGCCGCCAGAAACGGCATTTTCGCGAACCGCAAGCGCGCGATGATCAGCCAGCCGGAGGCCTGCGCCATGGATTCGATCAGCAGCACGCCGGGCATCAGCGGACGGCCGGGAAAGTGGCCCTCGAAGATCGTGCTGGCGGTCGGTACGTTCGCCTCAACGCGGATCGTCAGATCGGTCAGATTAAGGTCGGTAACCCGATCGATGAGCTGGAAATACTCGATCCGCATGCGCCCTCTAGCCGGTCACGCTGCTCCCTTGGCAGCGACCAGGCCATCGATGCGGATGCAGAGATTGTTCAGCACGAAATATTGCTCGGTCGTCGCCTTGCCGTCGTTGACCTCCTGGGTCCATTGCTCGAGCGGCAGTTTGATGCCGAACGCCTTGTCGATGGCGAAGGCGATGTCGAGAAAATCGAGGCTGTCGATCCCGAGATCATCGATTGCGTGGCTTTCCGGCTTGATCGTGTCCCGGGGAATATCACATGTCTCGGCGATAATGTTGGCCACGGTGTCGAAGGTCGATGACATCGCAAATCTCTGATTCGCAAGGGATATTTTGAGCTGCGCCGGCCGGCGCAGCTTCGCCGCCTGAAGCCCAGTGCCCGTATAGCGAACCGGCGGCGCGAGTTCAATGCTGGCGCGCCACGAGCCAACAGGCTTATCGGCAAGTGGGAACAGGGTTTTTCGCCTTATGGAAGGCAGTTAGCCGTTCAGTACGCCTGCGCACCTGTAGCAGGCTGTATCGGCCTGTATCGCGGATCAGTAGCGCGGCGACACCGGCGTCTCGACCGGCATACAGCCGCGCCGGCCGGAGAGCACGCAATCCTGGTTCTTGCGCATCTGCGCCATGGTGTTGGCGATCCATATGCCGATGACGATCAGCACGATCGTGGCCACGAGTGCGAGGCCATTGACGATCATGCGATGGCGATAGTCGTCCTCGCCGGTCGGCCGCTCGTACTTGCCGAGATCCTCGACAGGCGACGGTTCACGCAGCTGGCGCGTGAGGAACGATCCGCGCGGCCGAAAGCGCAGCACGCGGCCTTTGGGTTCGCTGGAAGGAGGCTGGCTCACATCGCCGTCCTCTTGCGGAGAGGCTGCCCAAGGATATAGCGCCGGCCCACGGTTCCTCCCACGCCACGGTTGGACGATGGCCGCTTTTGGATGGTGGCCGCGCCGCCACCGCAGACATTGTGCCAATAACACATTCCGCGGCGTTTCGTCGCGGAACGCCCGTGCGGCTGCCGGCGAGCGATGAATACACGGCTCGAAAAGCGCTGCCAACGTGCCGTTTTGTGGCATTTACGGAAACGCCCCACCGATCTGCGGTTACCAGCCGTATGGCGCGGACGCTGGCGGTTGCCTTCACTGTAGGCAGCATTGAACGCCGAAATCCGTGGCGAGCTGCGGCCGGCTGGGTCAAACTCATCAGGCTGGGCGAGACTCAGGCGGCACGAGCGGGACCGCGTCGCAGAGTTCTCGAATATTTGCCGGGGCGCTTTTCCTCCCTGGTCAAGAACAACAAGGCGCCGATCGCGGCGCGATACGCTCGTTGGTGCGCAAGGGGGATGCGCGTGAACGCGGGATTGGCCTCGATCTTTTCAGGCATCGACCTGTCGTGGGGGGCGAAGCTCGCCTCGCTGCTGGTGCTGCCGTTCGCCCACGAAGACCTCGCCATCGTCGCGGGTGCCTACATCATCGTGAACGACCTGATGCCGGTGTCGCTCGTGGCGCTCAGCATCTACGGCGGCATGGTGGCGAGCGATTTCGCGCTCTACGGCATTGGCGCCGGTGCGCGCCATCTGCCCTGGCTGAACCGCTACGCCATCAACGATCGCATCCGCCAATTCGGCGACGCGCTCAAGCGCAATCTGTTTGGCCTCGTGCTGATCTGCCGCCTCGTGCCCGGCGTGGTGTTCGTCGCCTTCATTGCCTGCGGCTGGGCGCGGGTGTCGTTTGCGCGCTTCACCATCGCAAGCCTGATCGTTTCGGCGCTCTACCTGCCGCTGATGCTCTACCTCGCTATCGTGTTCGGCGATGCGCTCAACGATCACGTCGGCATTTGGACTTGGCCGCTGCTGCTTGGCGCGCTGGTGATGACGGGCTTCGCGCGCAAGCGCGTGTTCGCGTTCGGTGATGCGGCGGAATTCACCGCGACGCCCGGCGCCATTCCGGCAACCGCGGGGAGCGGACATCGCGGCATGCCATCGCTCGCCGATCTGCCGCGCAAGGTCGCGCTCGCCGAGCGCATTCCGCCGGCGCTGTTCTATTTCCCGCTTGTGCTCAGCTGGATCGGGCTGGGTCTACGCTATCGCAGCCTGACGCTGCCCAGCGCCTGCAATCCCGAAATTCCGACCGGAGGCATGTGGGGCGAATCCAAGAGCCTCTGCCTCGACAGCGTGGGAGGAGGCGAGCGGCGCTGGCTCGCGGACTACATCGCGTTCGAGCGCGACGTCGCGTCAACGGCCGACGAAGAGCTCGATCGCGCGCTGCAGCGCCTGAGCGAGGCCGGGCTGACGTTTCCGCTGATCGCCAAGCCCGATATCGGCTGGCAGGGCTACGGCGTGCGCCGGATCGATACCGGGCTCGCGCTCCGCACCTATCTCAAGAACTTTCCGGCGGGCGAGACCGCCATCTTGCAAAGTTTCGTGCGTTATGCCGGCGAAGCCGCAGTGCTGTACGCGCGCGTGCCGGGTGCGCCGCATGGCGGCATCGTGTCGCTCACGCTCCGCTATTTCCCGCACGTGGTCGGCGATGGCCGCTCGACTCTGCACGATCTGATCCGGATCGATCCGCGCGCGCTGGAAGGCACACCTGCATCTTGGCTACGACCCGAGCCACAATGGGCCGGGCCGCGGCCGGCTCGATCGTATTCCGCCGCGCGGCCAGGTGGTGCGGCTCTCGATGGCCACGCCGTGCTCGGCCAGCCGCCGCTCCCACGGCGCGAGGTCGGAAGCGGAGATGGAGAACGCCACGTGCAGTTGCCCGCTGCCGTCGTGGTCCGCGGACGCTCCCTTCTTGAACAGCAGCAGCACCTGGCGTCCCGCGACGCCCATGGCCCGCAGCCGCTCCCCGTCGGAAGCGATCAGCTCCAGCCCCAGCACCATCTGATAGAAGCGCACCGCGCGCGCCAGGTCGTCCAC
>JACQDO010000484.1 GCA_016201085.1 Hyphomicrobiales bacterium
CGCCGGAGAGGCCCTTGCCGACGTAGTCGTTGGCGTCGCCTTCGAGCTCGAAGGTGATGCCGCGCGCGAGCCAGGCGCCGAAGCTCTGTCCGGCGGTGCCGGTGAGCTGCACCTGGATGGTCTCGTGGGGGAGCCCTTCGTGGCCGTAACGTTTGGCGATCTCGCCCGAAAGCATCGCTCCTGCCGTGCGGTCGGTGTTCTTGATCGCGGTCACGATCTTGACCGGCGCGCCGCCATCGAGCGCGGCCTGCGCCTGCGCAATCAGCCTGCGGTCGAGGATGTCGTGGATCTTGTGATCCTGCGGCTCGCATTTGTAGATGGCGGTCGTGGCCAGCGCCTTCGGCTTCATGAACAGCTTGGAGAAGTCGAGGCCCTTGGCCTTCCAGTGCTCCACCAGCTTGCGCTGATCGAGCATGTCCATCTGGCCGATCATTTCGTTGAAGGTCGCATAGCCGAGCGCCGCCATCAGCTCGCGCACTTCCTCGGCGACGAAGAAGAAATAATTGATCACGTGCTCGGGCTGGCCCTTGAAGCGCTTGCGCAGCACCGGGTCCTGCGTCGCCACGCCGACCGGGCAGGTGTTGAGGTGGCACTTGCGCATCATGATGCAGCCGGCCGCGATCAACGGCGCGGTGGCGAAACCGAATTCATCAGCCCCTAGCAGGGCGCCTACCACCACGTCGCGGCCGGTGCGGATGCCGCCGTCGACCTGCACCGAGATGCGGCCGCGCAGCCGGTTGATCACCAGCGTTTGGTGGGTCTCGGCCAGTCCGATTTCCCACGGGCTGCCGGCATGCTTGATCGAGGTCAGCGGCGAGGCGCCGGTGCCGCCCTCGAAGCCGGCGATGGTGACATGATCGGCGCGCGCCTTGGAGACGCCGGCGGCGACGGTGCCGACGCCGACTTCGGAGACGAGCTTAACCGACACGTCGCCAGTCGGGTTGACGTTCTTCAGGTCGAAGATGAGCTGCGCCAGGTCTTCGATCGAATAGATGTCGTGGTGCGGCGGCGGCGAAATGAGGGCGACGCCCGGCGTCGAGTGGCGCACCTTGGCGATGATCTTATCGACCTTGTGACCCGGCAACTGGCCGCCTTCGCCGGGCTTGGCGCCCTGCGCCATCTTGATCTGCATCACGTCCGAATTGACCAAGTATTCGGCGGTGACGCCGAAGCGTCCCGAGGCCACCTGCTTGATGGCCGAGCGCATGGAATCGCCGTTCGGCAGCGGCTTGAAGCGGTCACTCTCCTCGCCGCCTTCGCCGGTGTTCGACTTGCCGCCGATGCGGTTCATGGCGATGGCGAGCGTGGTGTGCGCCTCGCGCGAGATCGAGCCGAACGACATGGCGCCGGTGGAGAAGCGTCGCACGATCGATTTGGCGGGCTCGACCTCCTCGATGGCAATCGGCTTGCGTCCGGCTTCGGCGGCCTCCTTGAGACGGAACAGGCCGCGGATGGTGACGAGCCGCTCGTTCTGCTCGTTCACGATTTTGGCGAAAGCGCTGTAATGGTCCTGCGAGTTGCCGCGCACCGCGTGCTGCAGGCGCGACACCGTCTCGGCGGTCCACACGTGATCCTCGCCGCGCACGCGCACGGCATAGTCGCCGCCGACGTCGAGCATGGCGCGGTAGATCGGCGCATCGCTGAAGGCATCGCGATGCCGGCGCACGGTCTCTTCCGAGATCTCGGCGAGGCCGACGCCCTCGATGCGGGTATGCGTGCCGGTGAAATACAGGTCGACGAAGTCCTGGCGCAGGCCGACCGCGTCGAAGATCTGCGCGCCGCAATAGGACTGGTAGGTGGAGATGCCCATCTTCGACATCACCTTCAAGAGCCCCTTGTCGATCGCCTTGATGTAGCGCTTGACGACTTCCTTCGCATCGAGCTTCTGCGGCAGTTCCGCGGCCATGGCGATCAGTGTCTCGAAGGCGAGATAGGGATTGATCGCCTCGGCGCCGTAGCCGGCCAGACATGCGAAATGATGCACCTCGCGCGGTTCGCCGGTCTCCAACACCATGCCGACCGAAGTGCGCAGGCCCTTGCGGATCAGGTGATGATGCACGGCGGCGCAGGCCAGCAGCACCGGAATCGGAATGCGATCGGCGCCGGCGCGGCGGTCCGACAGGATCAGGATGTTGCAGCCCTTCTTCACTTCCTCTTCGGCGCGCTCGCACAATTCGTCGATCGCCCAGGCCATGCCGTCGGCGCCGTGCTCGGACGGATAGGTGATGTCGAGGGTGAGCGACTTGAAGTGATCGCCGGTCATCTCGGAAATGGCGCGGATCTTCTCCAGGTCGTCATTGCTGAGGATCGGCTGACGCACCTCCAGCCGCTTGGTGGCCGACATGCCTTCGTGGTCGAGCAAGTTCGGCCGCGGCCCGATGATCGAGACAAGGCTCATCACCAGTTCTTCGCGGATCGGGTCGATCGGCGGGTTGGTGACCTGCGCGAAGTTCTGCTTGAAATAGGTGAACAGCGACTTCGGCTTGTCCGATAGCGCCGAGATCGGCGTGTCGTTGCCCATGGAGCCGACAGCTTCCTCGCCGGTGGTGGCCATCGGCGTCATGAGGAATTTGAGGTCTTCCTGGGTGTAGCCGAAGGACTGCTGGCGATCGAGCAGCGTAAGGTTGGAGATCGGCGCTTCGTTGCCGGTGCCTTGCAGATCCTCCAGCACGATCTGCGTATTGGCCAGCCATTCCTTGTAGGGGTGGCTTTGGGCCAGCGTCGCCTTCAATTCCTCGTCGGGAATGAGCCGGCCCTCGTCGAGATCGACCAGCAGCATCTTGCCCGGCTGCAGCCGCCACTTCTTGACGATGTCCTTTTCCGGGATCGGCAGCACGCCCATTTCGGACGCCATTACGATGCGATCGTCGCGGGTGAGCAGGTAACGCGCCGGGCGCAGGCCGTTGCGGTCGAGCGTGGCGCCGATCTGGCGGCCGTTGGTGAAGGCGATCGCCGCCGGGCCGTCCCACGGCTCCATCAGCGCGGCATTGTATTCGTAGAAGGCGCGCCGATCCTCGTCCATCAGCGGATTGCCCGCCCAGGCCTCGGGGATCATCATCATCATCGCGTGCGCGAGCGAATAGCCGCCCTGGAAGAGGAATTCGAGCGCGTTGTCGAAGCAGGCGGTGTCGGACTGGCCCTCATAGGAGATTGGCCACAGCTTGCCGATGTCCTTGCCGAACAGCGGCGAGGACACCGAGGCCTGGCGCGCCGCCATCCAGTTGGTGTTGCCGCGCAGCGTGTTGATCTCGCCGTTGTGCGCGATGTAGCGGTAGGGATGCGCCAGCGACCAGGTCGGGAAGGTGTTGGTCGAGAAGCGCTGGTGCACCAAGGCCAGCGCGCTCTCGAAATCCGCATCGTGCAGATCGGGATAGTAAGTGCCGAGCTGGTCGGCCAGGAACATGCCCTTGTAGATCACCGTGCGGCAGGAGATAGACACCGGGTAATAGCTGGCGACGCGCCGCTCGCGCTTCTTGTAGACCGCGCTCGAGATCGACTTGCGCAAGATGTAGAGCCTACGCTCGAACTCGTTCTCGATGAGCTTCTTCTTGCCCTGTCCGATGAAGACCTGCTGATGCACCGGTTCGGTCGGAATGACCGACTGACCGAGTGTCGAATTATCCTTCGGCACATCGCGCCAGCCGATGAGAGTGAGACCCTCGCGCTTGATCATCTCGGCATAGGTGTCGCGGATGATCTCGCGCCAGTTTTTCTCGCGCGGCATGAACAACTGGCCGACGGCGTATTCGCCGGGCTTGGGCAGCGTAAAGCCGAGTCGTTTGGCTTCCCGGGCGAAAAACTTGTGCGGGATTTGCACCAGGATGCCGGCGCCGTCGCCCATGCGCGGGTCGGCGCCGACCGCGCCGCGATGCTCCAGATTGGCGAGGATGCGCAAGCCGTCTTCGACGATCAGATGCGACTTGCGGCCCTTGATGTCGGCAATGAAGCCGACGCCGCAGGAATCCTTGTCGAGTGCAGGATCGTAGAGGCCCTGCGGCAGCGGTGCGCTCATGTCGACGCTGTCGTTTCGCTCGCTCATCTCGTCCTGCCTCGCCGGGGATAGCACTCCGGCGTACTCACCGTTTCCGCAAAGCCATAGCGGGCTTTCCGGCCGACCTGTAACCAATCGCGAGAAGGGCAGCCTTGCCCGGTCGTCGCTGCCGTGGCTGCTCCCATTGGGCGCCTTCGCTGTCGGCCCGCACCGATGGGCCGCCGCCGGGGTCGCCATTATTAGGACAGCATTGCTGTCCTAATACACCATGCCAAATTTTGCACCGCCACACAAGGCTGGTCCACGCCGGAATGGGTGGAACTTTGCGCTTTATTGCGGCGCCGCTTCCTTGCCAAGCAAGAAGAGGACCACGAGCGACGCCTTCGCGCAATGCCGTTGCGTGCGCTGCCATCGGCCAAAATGCCGATCCAGTTAACCGTTTAACGGTGAATTCGGGAAAAAGCGGCGTCCCGCCGAGGGTTGGCTATGGTGGGGCCATACCACGGGAGAGGGTGTCATGACCGATATCACCGCGACCGCGCCGGGCGCGGCGGACCACGTGACGGAAGAAAAAACCGTCTCGCGACTGGCTGTCCGGATCGCCTCGATGGCGCCGGCGCCATTAAATCTGACGACGGACCAGGAAAACCCGACGTTGCAGCCCGCACCGGAGGCAGCGACTGCCTCGAGTATAAGCGCGGCGATCGTGGCTCGCGCCGACCAGCGCGCGCGCCGTTCGCGCTCGATCGTCGGCTTGACGGTCGACAGCTTTGTCGCCGCCTGCTCGTTTATTCCCTATGCGGTGGTGGCGCTGGCCCTGCGTTTCATCATGGCGCGTTTGTTCTTCCTCGACGGCCAGACCCGGATCGAGGGCCCGCGCGTACCGCTAAACGTACAGGATTTCGATTTCTCGGTCGTGCTGCCGCTGCAGGTGAAGGTGGAAACCTTCGGCGCCTTCCTCAATCAATATGCCGCGGTGCCGGTGTCGCCGGTGTTCGGCGCCTATCTGTTGAGCTACGCGGAATTCATCCTGCCGATCTGCCTGCTGCTCGGCTTCGCCACGCGCTTTGCCGCGCTCGGCATGCTGATCGTTACGGCGTTGATCCAGCTCTACGTGGCGCCGGATGCGTTGTGGAGTCTGCATGTCTACTGGGCGGCGATTCTGCTGGTGCTGCTCACGCGCGGACCCGGACCGGTCTCGGTCGATGCCATCATCCGCTATATCGCGCGCAGATAGCGCATGATCCCGAAAAGTGGGAACCGGTTTTCGGATAAGATCATGCGCCAGACAATAATGTGACGGGAAGATTGTTATGAAAAGGGCGCTGATGATCGCGGTGGCCGGGGCGGCACTCGCCGCCACGCTGTCGCTCGTTGCCGCCGATCCCTCCCGGCGCGGACTGCTAACACAATCCGTCGGTTTGCCGGCCTATGAGATCATCGCAAACGTGCGTGCGCACGGGCTCGCTCCGATCAGCGAGTTGTCGCTGCGCTGGCCTTATTACGTCCTGCATGCCTACGATCCGCGCGGCATCGAGGTGCGCGTGGTCATCGATGCGCAGTTCGGCGATATTCTCTCGGTCACGCCGGCGCGCCCATTGGCCACCGCTTATACGCCGCGCTACGAACGAGGCGCGCGCATCATCCAGGTTCCGCAGCCCAACGAACAAGACGAACCGGACGCATACAAGGACGATGAGGAGGTTGTACCCCCCGCGCCGCGCCGCATGATGCCGCAGCCAAAACCACGCGGCGAAACAACGTCCGCACCGATTCGGCGCAGCAATGCGCCTTTGCCACCGCCGGTTCAGCGCCGCAACATCTTGAGCGCACCACCGCCGCGGGTCGAAAGCACGTTGTCACCGCAGCAGACCGCGCGTTCCAATCCCAAGCTCGAACCGATTGAAAGATTCGGGGCGCCCGGCGGTGTGATCATTTCGCCGAATACGCCGCCGCCGGGCTACACGCCGCCGGCCGCGCTTCCGCTGGATGTTACATCGGCCAATTCGCCGCTGCCGCCCGGCAATACACCGACGGTCGCGCTTCCGCCCGAACCTTGATTTCAGTTTGATCTCATCATCGAAAACGAAAGCGCCCCGGGGGCATCCGGGGCGCTGCCGTTTGGAGTATGACGCCGCGAGGTTACGCCGCGACTTTGGCCTCGACCACCTGCGGCTTAGCACTGCCGTTGCCGATCGGAATCTGGCGCGGCTTCTTGGCCTCGGGGATTTCGCGCACGAGGTCGACGTGCAGCAACCCGTTCTCGAGCTTGGCGCTCTTCACGACGACGTAGTCGGCAAGCTGGAATACGCGCTCGAAGGCGCGCGCCGCGATGCCCTGATAGAGCACGTCGCCGTTCTGTTCGTCCTTCACCTGCTTGGCGCCCTTGATCGTCAGCGTGTTCTCTTTCGCCTCGAGCGAAAGCTCGTTCTCGCCGAAGCCGGCGACCGCGACGCTGATGCGGTAGTCGTTCTCACCGGTACGCTCGATATTGTAGGGCGGGTAGCCCGGGGTGCTCTCGAAACCATCCAGCATCGAGAACAGCCGGTCGAAGCCGACAGTGGAACGATAGAGGGGAGCAAGATCGAATGTTCGCATAAGCATATCCTCCTGAAGTTGAGCGACATGCGGGCGGTCCGCCATATGGCCTGACCAGAGCCCGTGCACAGCCGGAATGGCCTGCGCCAGGCAGATATGGGAGCGGCCCGGCGGGCTCGCAAGGGGCGATAGCTCAACGGTAAACTATTGAAATATAATATATATTTATCAATTTCCGGGGGCGCGATTGAGCGCCACCTTGAGCCTGCTATAAGGCCACCACGCCATCGCGCACCCGGCTCCTTCGGCAATCCATGAAACTCGTCTCCATTCCCGCCAATCCGGTGCCCGATCATGTGGTGAGCGGCGGCGTCAGAACCCCCGACGGGGTCAGTTTGCGCTTCGCGCGTTGGGATCCGCCCGCCGGCCGCCGGGGCACGGTCGTGGTGCTGCAGGGTC
>JACQDO010000003.1 GCA_016201085.1 Hyphomicrobiales bacterium
CGGAAGCCGAGCCTGGGCACGTCGTCGCGCAGCTTCTGCCGAGCCTCGGGGCTCCAGCTTTTGACCATGTCCCAGCAGGCATCGAGCGCGTCGTCGTCGTACAGCAGGCCGACCCAGAAGGCGGTGAGCGAGGGCAGCCGCCGCCACGGCACGCCGTCGGAGCCGCGCATCTCCAGATAGCGCTTGAGCCGCACCTCGGGAAAAATCGTGCTCAGGTGATTGGCCCAGTCGGAAATGGTCGGCCGTTCGCCCGGCAGATCGCTGAGCTTGCCGGCGAAAAAATCCTTGAACGACTTGCCGGAGACGTCGATGTAGCGGTCGCCGCGCTTGATGAAATACATCGGCACATCGAGCGCATAGTCGACCCAGCGCTCGAAGCCCATGCCGTCCTCGAACGCCCAGGGCAGCATGCCGGCGCGGGCATTGTCGGTGTCGCGCCAGATCTGCGAGCGGAACGACAGCAGGCCGTTCGGCTTGCCCTCGGTGAACGGCGAATTGGCGAACAGCGCGGTCGCCACCGGCTGTAGCGCCAGCGACACGCGCAGCTTTTTCACCATGTCGGCTTCCGACGAGAAGTCGAGGT
The DNA here is from genome assembly GCA_016201085.1 of Hyphomicrobiales bacterium. Taxonomy (GTDB): domain Bacteria; phylum Pseudomonadota; class Alphaproteobacteria; order Rhizobiales; family Xanthobacteraceae; genus Pseudolabrys. The sequence continues at coordinate 584 of JACQDO010000003.1, forward strand.
TCGCCTGCACCGTGCAGGTGCGATACATCATGTCGAGGCCGAGCGAGCCCACCTTCGGCATGTAGGCAGTCATGATCTTGTAGCGGCCCTTCGGCATCTTCGGCATGTCGGCGCGGCTCCAATTGGGAGTCATGCCCAAGCCGAGGAAGCCTATCCCTAAGGGCTTTGCCACCTCGCGCAGCTGGGCGAGATGCGCGAACAGCTCGGACGCGGTCTGGTGCACCGTCGTCACCGGCGCGCCGGACAGTTCGAACTGGCCGCCCGGTTCGAGCGAAATGGCGCCGCCATGGGTGACGTCGAACATGCCGATGATGTTGTCGCCCTCCATGATCGGCTCCCAGCCGAGATGGTGTTGCATGCCTTCGAGCAGGGCGCGGATGCTGCGCGGGCCGGCATAGGGCACCGGCCGGTGACCGGCGACGGTGAAGGCGAACTTCTCATGCTCGGTGCCGACGCGGAATTGCGCCTTCGGCTTGCAGCCCGCTTCGAGCCAGGCGACGAGTTCGTCGCGCGTCTCGATCGGGGTCATGTCGATCTGGTCACGAGCCATGCAGGAGTCCGGGGCACTTTTTTCGTTTGCGCATTATTTGGGCAGGTACGCTGAAAGGGCGGCGACCTAAACATGGGTTGCCGGAAAGGGCAATGCGAGGTTGGCGGGATGGTCGCCAGCGAAGAAGAACATTATATCGGCGTCATTGCCGCGATTCATTTCCGCCGTCATGGTCGAGCTTAACCCGGCCGTCACCCACTCTCTCCGACTCAATTTTCATACGACCAATGCTTCGCTGCCGTGGGCTTAAGTCGCTCGCCCTTTCTCCGCCCTCATCCTGAGGAGCCACGCGTCGCGTGGCGTCTCGAAGGATGGGGCGGCCACGTCCTTCGAGACGCGCTCCTTCGGAGCGCTCCTCAGGATGAGGCCGATTGAGGCTGTGCTTCCGGGTTCATTCGAATAGTTCATATTTTGTTCTTTTGCTCCGCCCGCGAATGCCCTATTGATCTCAGCCCATGCCGCAGTTCACCCCCCACCAAGATGCCGCGCTGCAGGCCGTCGCCGCCTGGCTCGCTGAAAAGCCGGGCTCGAACGGCACGCCGCAGGTATTCCGCCTGTTCGGCTATGCCGGCACCGGCAAGACCACGCTCGCCCGACATTTGGCGGAACACGTCGACGGCGAGGTGAAGTTCGCCGCCTTCACCGGCAAGGCGGCTTCCGTGATGCGCGGCAAGGGCTGCCAAGGGGCCTCCACTATCCACTCGCTCATCTACCGCGCGCGCGAGAGCGGCGAGGAAGTGCCGAACTTCGATCTGTGGGACGAGGCGCCCGCCTCCAAGGCCGAGCTGATCATCATCGACGAATGCTCGATGGTCGACGCCGAACTGGGCCGCGACCTGCTGTCGTTCGGCGTGCCGCTGCTGGTGCTTGGGGACCCCGCGCAATTGCCGACGATCCAGGGCGGCGGCTTCTTCACCGAGGCCGAGCCGGACATGATGCTGACCGAAGTGCACCGGCAGGCCGCCGGAAATCCGATCATCCGGCTGTCGATGGACATCCGCGCCGGCGACTATCTCGAGCCTGGCCGCTACGGCGAGAGCGAAGTGGTGGCGAAGGGCGATCTCGATCCGCAGCGTGTGCTGGAGGCCGACCAGGTGCTGGTCGGGCGCAACGCCACGCGCCGCGCCTACAATATGCGAATGCGGGAGCGGCGCGGCTTCGAAGGCGCGCTGCCGTCGGCCGGCGACAAGCTGGTGTGCCTGCGCAACAACCGCAAGAAGGGCCTGTTCAACGGCGGCCTGTGGACGGTGAAGGAGCGCGGCGGGCGCAAGAGCGGCATCATGACGATGCGGCTGCTGCCCGACGATGAGACCGCCATCCGCGGCGTCAAGGTGTCGGTGCGGCCGGAATGTTTTTCCGGCGGCATCGAGCAGGTCGACTGGCAGCGCCGTAAGCCCTACGACGAATTCGACTACGGCTATGTGCTCACCGTGCACAAGGCGCAGGGTTCGCAATGGGACGACGTGGTGCTGTTCGACGAGAGCTTCGCGTTTCCCGACAGCCGCGAGCGTTGGCTCTATACCGGTGTCACGAGGGCGGCAAAGAAATTGACTGTCGTCGTGTGATCTTCCCCGCCCGCCAGCGCACGAACGGCAGCGCCGCCAGCGCGATCGCGGTGAAGGCGGCGCCGGCGAGGAACGTACCGGCAGGACCGGCGATATCCCATAGCGCCCCGGCGATGATGCTCGCCGCCAGCATGGCAACGCCGCTCACCAGATTGAACATGCCGAAGGCGGTGCCGCGCAATTCCTCCGGCGCGGTATCGGCGACCAGCGCCGACAGCAGGCCTTGCGTGAGGCCCATATGTAGCCCCCACAGCGTCACTCCGAGCATCACGACGGCAACACTGCCGCCGATGGCGAGCGCCAGATCGGCCAGCACCAGCAGCGCGAATCCCACGGTGACCACGCCATAGCGACCGATGCGGTCGGACAGCGCGCCAGCCGGCCAGGCCGTGAGCGTGTAGGCGATGTTCATCACCACCAGCACCAGCGGCACCACCGCGATCGGCAGCCCGACCGATTGCGCGCGCAGCAGCAGGAAAGCTTCGCTGAACCGCGCCAACGTGAAGATGGCGGCGACGCCGACGATCATCCAATAGACGCGGCTGAGGCGGGCGAGTTCGGCGCGCGACAACGGCGCGCGCACCTTACGCAGGTTTGGCGGGCGTTCCGGCTCGTGCACGCCGAACACGATGAAGGCGACCGAAATAAAGGCCGGGATGACCGCGATCCAGAACACGGCGGTGAAGTTATTGGCAAAGGCGGCCATGAACACGATCGCCAACAGCGGCCCAAGCACCGCGCCGATGGTATCGAGCGACTGGCGCAGGCCGTAGGCGCCGCCGCGCAGGCCGGCCGGCGTCAGATCGGCGATCAGTGCGTCGCGCGGCGCGCCGCGGATGCCTTTGCCGACGCGATCAACAAAACGCGCGGCGGTCAGCCAGCCGATGCCGGTGGCGAGCGGGAATATCGGCTTGGTGACGGCGGCAAGGCCATAGCCGAGCGCCGCCAGCCACTTGCGCTTGCCCAGATAATCGCTGAGCGCGCCGGAAAAGACCTTGACGATCGAGGCGGTGGCTTCGGCGATGCCTTCGATGATGCCGACGGTGAGCGTGGAGGTGCCCAGCACGGTAACGAGATAGAGCGGCAGCAGCGCATGGATCATCTCGGACGAGATGTCCATCGCCATCGACACCAGACCGAGCATCCACACGCTGCCCGGAATCTCGCGCCAGCGGAAGAAGGAGGCTTGGTCTTTCATACGCAAAGCACTTTTTGTTTGTCGTCCCCGCGAAGGCGGGGACCCAGTAATCACTGACCCTCTCGGTGGTTACTGGATGCCCGCTTTCGCGGGCATGACACCTTAAGCCGCCTCTTTCTTCTTCTGCGGCGCGAAGCGGCCGTAGAAGCTCTCGCCCTTGTCCGCCATCTCGATCAGCAGCTTGCAGGGCGCGAAGCGCGCGCCGTATTTCTTCTCCAAATCGCGGCAGAGCGCGACGAATTTCTTCGTCCCCATCATGTCGATATAAGACAGCGTGCCGCCGGAGAACGGCGCGAAGCCGAAGCCGAGGATGGAGCCGACATCGGCCTCGCGCACGTCGGTCAAGACCTTCTCCTCGAAGCAGCGCGCGGTCTCCAGCGCCTGCATGGCCAGCAGGCGGTTCTTCAGCTCCTGCACGTCGATGGTGTCGGGATCGAGCTTCTTCTTCTGCAATTCGGCGAGGCCCGGCCACAGCTTCTTCGGCTGGCCTTGCGGATAATCGTAGAAGCCCTTGCCGTTCTTGCGGCCGTAGCGGCCGCGCTTCTCGACCATCTCCTCCAGCAGCGCCTTCTGACTCGGATCGATAGCGGCGGCGCCAAGATCGGCTTTGGTGGCTTTGAGGATTTTCCAGGCCAGGTCCACCGCCACCTCGTCGTTGAGCGAGAGCGGGCCGACCGGCATGCCGGCCATGCGGCCGACATTCTCGATCATGGCCGCCGGCACGCCGTCGGTCAGCATCAGGTGGCCTTCGCGGATATAGGTGCCGACCACGCGCGAGGTGTAGAAGCCTCTGCTGTCGTTGACCACGATCGGCGTCTTGCGGATGGCGCGCACGTAATCGAGCGCGGCGGCCAGCGCTCTGTCGCCGGTGTTCTTGCCGAGGATGATCTCGACCAGCATCATGCGGTCGACCGGCGAGAAGAAGTGGATGCCGATGAAGCGCGGCTGATCCTTGAACTCGGTGGCGAGCGAGGTGATCGGCAGCGTCGAGGTGTTGGAGGCAAACACCGCCTTGTCGCCGATCACGGCTTGAATTTTTGCGATGACCTCGGACTTGACCTTGCGATCCTCGAACACCGCCTCGATCACCAGCTCGCAGTCCTTGAGCGCGGCGTAGTCGGGCGTCGGCGTGATGAGCGAGAGCAGTCCGTCGCGCTCGGCGCTTTTCATGCGGCCCTTGGCGACGCGGTCGCTGAGCGCCTTGTGCAGCCCGGCCTTGCCCTTGTCGGCGGTCTCCTGGTCGCGGTCGATCAGCACGACTTGCAGGCCGGCCGCCGCGCTCACCTGCGCGATGCCGGCGCCCATGAAGCCGGCGCCGACGATGCCGATCTTCTTCAGCATGGTCGCCGGCTCGGCCGCCGGCCGCCGCGCGCCTTTGTTCAACTCCTGCATGGAGACGAACAGCGTGCGGATCATGGCGGCTGCTTCCTTTGAGCGCAGGATTTTGGCGAACCAGCGCGACTCGACGCGCAGCGCCACGTCCATCGGCACTTGCAGGCCTTCATAGACGGTCTGCATGATGGCACGCGCGGCCGGATAATTGTCGTAGGTCTCGCGCCGGTAGATGGCGTTGGCCGGCGGGAACACCATCATGCCGGCTTTCGAATAGACCGGGCCGCCCGGCAGCTTGAAGCCCTTCTCGTCCCACGGCTTGACCGCCTTGCCGCCGGCCTTGATCCAGTCCTTGGCGGCCTTGACGAGATCGGCTGGCGGCACCACGGCGTCGATCAGCTTCATCGCCTTGGCGCGGTCGAGCTTGAGCTGGTCGCCCTTGAGCAGATATTGCAGCGCGTCGGCGGGCGGCAGCATGCGCGCGATGCGTTGCGTGCCGCCGGCTCCGGGGAACAGGCCGATCTTGATTTCGGGCAGGCCGAGCCGCGTCTTCGGATTGTCGGCGGCGATGCGCTGATGGCAGGCGAGCGCCAGCTCGAAGCCGCCGCCCATGGCGGTGCCGTTGAGCGCGCACACCCACGGCTTGCCGCCGGTCTCGATGCGGCGATAGAGCAGCGACAGCTTGCGGCTTTCCTCGAACACGTAAAGCGCGGCGACCTCGCCGCCTTTGTTCTTCACCAGGTCGGCATAGACCGCGCCCATGCGCTCCAGCATGGTGAGATCGGCGCCGCCGCAGAAGGCGTCCTTGCCCGAGGTGATGACCGCGCCCTTGATGGTCGCGTCAGTCGCGACCTTCTCGACCAGCCCGGCGAGTTCCTCGATCGTGCTCATGTCGATGACGTTCATCGAGCGGCCGGGCATGTCCCAGGTGACGAGCGCGATGCCGTCGCCGTCGATATCGAGTTTGAAATTGCTCATGGTCGTTTCCTCGTTCTTTCTTCACCTCTCCCATGGGGAGAGGTCGGATCGCGCAGCGATCCGGGTGAGGGGTTAGAGCGTATCGAGAGTCCTAGATCCCCTCACCCCAACCCTCTCCCCAACGGGGAGAGGGAGCGCGCCTGTGATTACCGGAGTTCTCATGGATAAGGTTCGCCGTTCTTCTTGCTGTAACGCACGGTCTTGCCGTCGCCCTCGACCATCATGTCGATGTCGGAATAATACGCCCGCTCTTTCGGCGCCTTGCTGCCGACTTCCATGATCACGGCATCTTTATCCGAGCGGTTGACCAGGCAGTGGCCGTTGGCAACGCCGGCCTTCCAGGCGGCCGCGTCGCCCGGCTTAAGCACGGTCTCAGCCCCGTCCTCGCGCAGCACCACTTCGCCCGAGAGCACGTAGACGAGTTCGTCCTCGTTCTCGTGCCAGTGCCGTTGCGACGACGCGGCGCCCGGCTTGAGCGTGCAGATATTCACGCCGAACTGGCTGAGTCCGGCGGCGCGCGCCAGCCGTTTGCGGGCGCGTCCCTCCACCGCCTTGTCGAACGGCGGCGGATATCGGGTCGCGGTATCGAGCGGGATCTTGTCGATGTCGATCTTGGGCATTGCTTACACGCGTTCGATGATCGTCGCGGTGCCCATGCCCATGCCGATGCAAAGCGTGATCAGCGCCGTCGACTTGCCGCTGCGCTCCAGTTCGTCGAGCACGGTGCCGAGGATCATGGCGCCGGTAGCCCCGAGCGGATGGCCCATGGCGATGGCCCCGCCGCAGACATTCATCTTGTCGTGCGGAATGTCGAGCGCCTGCATGTAGCGCAGCACCACCGAGGCGAAAGCCTCGTTGAGCTCGTACAGGTCGATGTCCTTGACGCTCATGCCGGCTTTCTTGAGCACCTTCTCGGTCACCGGAATCGGGCCGGTGAGCATGATCGCCGGCTCCGAGCCGATATTGGCGAAGGCCTTGATGCGCGCGCGGGGCTTGAGGCCGGCGGCAAGGCCGGCTTCCCTGCTGCCGATCAAGACGGCAGCGGCGCCGTCGACGATGCCGGAGGAATTGCCCGGCGTGTGCACGTGGTTGATCGCCTCGACATCGGGATGCTTCTGCACGGCGACGGCGTCGAAACCGGCCATCTCGCCCATCTGCACGAACGACGGCTGCAGCTGCGCCAGCGTCTGCATGGTGGTGCTCGGACGCATGTGCTCGTCCTTGGCCAGGATCGGCAGCCCGTTGCAGTCGCGCACGGCGATCACCGAATTCTTGAAGCGGCCCTCGTCCCAGGACTTGGCGGTGCGCCGCTGGCTCTCCACCGCATAGGCGTCGACGTCGTCGCGCGAGAAGCCGTATTTGGTGGCGATCAGATCGGCGGAAATGCCCTGCGGCAGGAAGTAGGTTTCGACCGCGATCGTGGGATCGACCGGCCAGGCGCCGCCGGAGGCGCCGATGCCGACGCGGCTCATCGATTCGACACCGCCGCCGATGGTCATGTCGTGCTGCCCGGACATCACATGCATGGCGGCGAAATTCACCGCATCCAGACCGGAGGCGCAGAAACGGTTGATCTGCACGCCCGGCACCTGATCGCCGAGCCCCGCCACCAGCGCTGACGCGCGGGCGATGTCGCCGCCGGCCTCGCCGACCGGATCGACGCAGCCCAGGACCACATCGTCGATCATCTCGGGCTTGAGCTTGTTGCGATCCTTGATCGCGGCGAGCGCCTGCGCCGCCAGATTGAGCGCCGTCACCTCATGCAGCGCGCCGTCGGACTTGCCGCGGCCGCGCGGCGTGCGCACGGCGTCGTAGATGAATGCGTCGGGCATCTTTCAGTTCTCCATCTTATCCGCCGTCGTCCCCGCGAAGGCGGGGACCCATACGCCGTGACCTATCGAGGCGCTGCGGAGTATGGATCCCGGGCCTCGCTTCGCTCGCCCGGGACGACAGAATTAGAGACCCCTCGCAATGAGCAGCTTCATGATCTCGTTCGTTCCGGCATAGATGCGCAACACCCGCGCATCGCGATAAAGGCGCGAGATCGGGTATTCGTCCATATAGCCATAGCCGCCGAACAATTGCAGGCAGCGGTCGATCACATTGCCGAGCGTATCGGTCAGCCGGTATTTCGCCATCGAGGCGGTGACGGTGTCGAGCTTGCCCTCGACGTGCTGGCCGATGCAGTGGTCGACGAACACCCTGGCGATGGTGGTGTCGGTCTTGCACTCGGCCAGTTCGAACTGGCTGTTCTGGAACTCGATGATGGTCTTGCCGAAGGCCTTGCGCTGCTTGACGTAGTCGACGGTGAGCTCGAGCGCGCGCTCCATCATCGCCACCGCGTGCACGGCGACCAGCAGCCGCTCCTGCGGCAATTCCTTCATCAGCTGGTAGAAGCCCTGCCCCTCCTCGGTGCCGAGCAAACTGGTGGCCGGTAGTTGCACATCCTCGAAGAACAGTTCCGAGGTATCGGCGGAATCGAGACCGAGCTTCTTCAGTTTGCGGCCGCGGCGGAAGCCGGCGGCATCCTCGGTCTCCACCACCAGCAGCGAGGTGCCCTTGGCGCCGGCCTTCGCATCGGTCTTGGCGACCACGACGATGAGGTTGGCGTGCTGACCGTTGGTGATGAAGGTCTTGGAACCATTGAGCACATAGCCGTTGCCAGATTTCTTGGCGGTCGTGCGCACGCCTTGCAGGTCGCTGCCGGTGCCGGGCTCGGTCATGGCGATGGCGCCGACCAGCTCGCCGGTGGCGAGCTTGGGCAGCCAGCGTTTCTTCTGCTCCTCGGTGCCGTAGTGGAGAATGTAGGGCGCGACAATGCCGGAATGCAGCGGCGCGCCGAAGGTGTCGAAGCCGGCGAGCGAGAATTCGCGGTTGATCACCGCCTCATGCGCGAAGCTGCCGCCGGAACCGCCATATCGCTCCGGCATCGAGGCGCAGAGCAGACCGGCGGCACCCGCCTTCAGCCAGCTTTCGCGGTCGACCATCTCGTTCTTCTCTGCCGCCGAAGACGTATCCCTTGTCATTCCGGGGCGCGCCAAAGGCGCGAACCCGGAATGACGGCTTATATCAGCCGGCGCCGAGATAGACCGCTATATTGTAGGTGACAAAGGCGGCGGCATAGGCCAAGGCCAGCATGTAGCCGAATGTTACCGCCATCCATTGCCAGCTGCCGGTCTCGCGCTTGATCACCGCCAAGGTGGACGCGCATTGCGGCGCGAAAATGTACCAGACCAGCAGCGCCAGCGCGGTCGCCAGGCTCCATTTGCCGGCCAGCGCCTGACCGATCTGGTCGGCCGCTTCCTTGCCGCCCTCGATGGCGTAGACCGTGCCGAGCGCCGCCACCGCGACCTCGCGGGCGGCCATGCCGGGGACAAGGGCGACGCTGATCTGCCAGTTGAAGCCGACCGGCGCCAGCACCGGCTCGATCCAGCGGCCGATCATGGCCGCCAGGCTGAAGTTGATCGCCGGCTCGGTGGCGCCCGCCGGCGGCCGCGGAAACGAGGCCAGGAACCAGATCAGCACCATCATGGAAAAGATCGTGGTGCCGGCGCGCTTGAGGAACATCATGGCGCGCGTATAGATGCCGATGAGCACGCTGCGCAGACGCGGCAGCTTGTAATCGGGCAGTTCGAGCATGAAGGGCGGCGTGGAGTTCTCACGCCAGAGGAAGTGATTGGCGAGGAAGGATACGCCGAGCGCGCTGGCAATTCCCGCGGCATAGAGGCCGAACATCACCAGTCCCTGCAAGCCGAACCAGCCCCAGACCTGCCGGTCCGGTATGAAGGCGGAGATGATCAGCGTGTAGACCGGAATGCGCGCCGAGCAGGTCATCAGTGGCGCCACCAGGATGGTGGTCAGCCGGTCGCGCCGATCATCGATCACCCGCGTCGCCATGATGCCGGGGATGGCGCAGGCAAAGCTCGACAGCAGCGGAATGAAGGCGCGGCCGTGCAGTCCGGCGCCGCCCATGATGCGGTCCATCAGGAAGGCGGCGCGCGCCATGTAGCCGAAGTCCTCCAGCAGCAGAATGAACAGGAAGAGAATGAGAATCTGCGGCAGGAAGACGATGACACTGCCGACGCCGGAGATGACGCCGTTCTGGATGAAGCTTTCCAGCAGGCCGGCCGGCAGCTGATCGTGCGCCAGCACGCCGAGCCAGTCGAAGCCGGCCGAGATCAAATCCATGACCGGCTTGGCCCAGGCGAACACCGCCTGGAACATGACAAACAGAACGCAGAGCAGAATCGCCAGTCCCGCCACCGGATGCAGCAGCACGGCGTCGACTTTGGCGGTTATCGTATCCGGCCGCGTCGGTGTGCCGACCGAAGCGGCGATAATGCGGTCGGCCTCGCGCTGGGCGGCGCGCAGTTCGGGCGTCGTCGGCGGCGCCCAGGTACTGCCGATCGGGTCGGTGAACTTCGCGGCCATCTCGTCCATGCGCCGCATCAGCTCCTCGGTGCCACCTTTGCGCACGGCGATCGAGGTGACCACCGGCACGCCGAGTTCTTTCGACAACTTGTCGAGATCGATGTCGATGCCGCGGCGGCGGGCGATGTCGATCATATTGAGCACGAGCATCAGCGGGATGCCGACCTGCTTGAGCTCCAGCACCAGGCGCAGCGCCAGCCGCAGATTGGTGGCGTCGGCGACGCACAGCAGCAGATCGGGCCGCGCCTCGCTGGCCAACTTGCCGAGCACGATGTCGCGCGTGATGGCTTCGTCGGGACTGCGGCCGCGCAGCGAATAGGTGCCGGGCAGATCGATCAGGTTGACGCGGTTGCCCGCCGGCGTCTGGATGAGGCCTTCTTTGCGTTCGACGGTGACGCCCGGATAGTTGGCGACCTTCTGCCGGCTGCCGGTGAGCGCGTTGAACAGCGCGGTCTTGCCGCTGTTCGGCGTACCGACGAGGGCAAAGTGCCACAGGCTCGGCTCGCTCACTGCGCTCATCGCCATCGATCCGATTACGAAACGAGAATCGTCATCGCTTCGCGGCGCCGCAGCGCGACCGTGGCGTCGTTGATACGCACAGCAATGGGATCGCGGCCGATCAATCCTTCATGCAGGATTTCGACGCGGGCGCCCTCGACAAATCCCAGTTCGATGAGACGCCGTTCGATCTCAGCCGCCGAGATACCCGATGTGTTATCGATGGCGGTGAGGGCATCGATACGTCCGCTGAATCCCCGCGGCGCCGTGCCCAGGGGCACCCGCCGCTCCGCGACCAATTCAGCGATACCGTCCATGGTGGTTCCGTCCTGCATATGACAATCACTCCCATAATCAACTGGGCCAGTCTCTGATTTAAATCAAGAGAAAGTGCCTTAAATTTCAGTAGGTTAGAATAATTATAAGGTACGAGCCTCGATCGTCCCGGAATCCGGCCGTATGGCGGCGGTTCAAGGCCAGTGTTAGGAGCGGCATTCAGTAGCAGCTGGGATTGTCCACGCCGTGACTCCACCCAATACCGCCGCCGGTCCTGCCGGCCCGCAAACAACCGATACCCCCGCCGCCTGGCTGCGCCTGGGCATTGCCGTCGCGCTCAGCACCATCGGCGGCGTCGGCATGTGGTCGGTGGTGGTGGCGCTACCCGCCATCCAGGCCGATTTCGGCGTCGCCCGCGCCGACGCCGCGCTGCCCTTTACGTTCGCCATGTTCGGCTTTGCCGGCGGTGGCGTGCTGATGGGCCGCCTCGCCGACCGCTTCGGCATCGCCGTGCCGCTGGCGCTCGGCACGCTGGCGCTAGTGCTCGGCTATCTCGGCGTCGGCTATTCCTCGAGCCTCTGGCAGGTTGCGGCCGCGCATGGATTGCTGATCGGAGTCGGCTGCTCGGCCACCTTCGGGCCGCTGATGGCCGACATCTCGCACTGGTTCTGGCGCCGCCGCGGCATCGCCGTCGCTCTCGCTGCGTCCGGCAATTATATCGCCGGCACGATCTGGCCGCCGGTGGTGCAGCATTTCATCGCCAGCTCCGGCTGGCGCGCCACCCATATCGGCATCGGAGCGTTCCTGCTGGTGACCATGCTGCCGCTGGTGTTCCTGCTGCGCCGGCGCATCGAGCACCAGCACCACGAAGCCGCCCACGCCGCCGCCGCGCGCCGGCAGGCGGAAGCGCCGTTTTCGCCGCTGACGCTGCAAGTACTGTTGTGTATCGCCGGCGTCGCCTGCTGCGTCGCGATGTCGATGCCGCAGGTGCACCTGGTCGCCTATTGCGGCGATCTCGGCTATGGCGCGGCGCGCGGCGCCGAGATGCTGTCGCTGATGCTCGGCTGCGGCATCGTCAGCCGTATCGCCTCCGGCTTCATCGCCGACCGCATCGGCGGCGTGCGCACTTTGCTACTCGGCTCGCTGCTGCAAGGCGCGGCGCTGCTGCTCTATCTGCTGTTCGACGGATTGTATTCTCTCTACGTGATCTCGGCGCTGTTCGGCCTGTTCCAGGGCGGCATCGTGCCGAGCTATGCCATCATCATCCGGGAATATTTCGCCCCGAGCGAGGCCGGCACCCGCCTCGGCCTGGTCTTGATGGCGACGCTGCTGGGGATGGCGCTGGGCGGCTGGATGTCGGGCAAGATTTTCGACGTTGCCGGCTCCTACCAGGCGGCGTTCCTCAACGGCGTCGGCTGGAACCTGCTGAACGTCGCGATCATGAGTTGGCTGCTGCTGCGCACGCGCAACCGGCCGTTGCTTGCCGCCAGCGCCTGAGATTCCTAGGCAGGTGACGTCAAGCTGCGGATGTTGTACCGCATCGTGGTCGCGCACGGAATAAATCAAGGCCACTTTTGTTCTTGGCAATTATATGCCTGTCAAATCGCACCCGCCGGGATAACGGCCGGCGTCGGGTTAAGAGCGGGGGCTCTTCACATGAATTTCGCAGTCGCGCGGCCCGATGTGGTCCGGGCGATCAATCAACGCTGGTTGCTTAAATT
>JACQDO010000485.1 GCA_016201085.1 Hyphomicrobiales bacterium
AAGGCCTGCGAGGATGCGGTGCTGGCGCTTTCCGGCGTCACTTCGGTGACGGCGGTTTTGACCGCCCATCGCGAGGCAGCCCCAGCGCCCCCGCGCGCGCAGGCCCGCGCACCGGCCCATGGCAGGCCGCAGGCATCGCGCATGGCGGGCATTCCGGGCGTAGGCGCGATCATCGCGGTGGCGAGCGGCAAGGGCGGCGTCGGCAAGTCCACCACCGCGGTCAATCTCGCGCTCGGCTTGCGCGATCTCGGGCTCAAGGTCGGTATCCTCGACGCCGACATCTACGGTCCCTCGCTGCCAAAACTGCTCGCGATCCGCGAGAAGCCGCAGACCATCGGCGGCACGCGGCTGAAGCCGATCACGCGCCACGGGCTCACCGTCATGTCGATCGGCTTCCTGATCGAGGAAGAGACCCCGATGATCTGGCGCGGGCCGATGGTGATGTCGGCGCTCACGCAAATGCTGCGCGAGGTCGAGTGGGGCACGCTCGACGTCATGGTGGTGGACATGCCGCCCGGCACCGGCGACGCGCAGCTCACCATGGCGCAGCAGGTGCCGCTCAAGGGCGCGGTCATCGTCTCGACGCCGCAGGATCTGGCTTTGATCGACGCGCGGCGCGGCGTGGCGATGTTCAAGCGCGTGAACGTGCCGGTGCTCGGCGTGGTCGAGAACATGAGCTACTTCCTGTGCCCGAGCTGCGGCACCCGTTCCGATATTTTCGGCCATGGCGGCGCGCGCAAGGAAGCCGAACACCTCGGCGTGCCGTTCCTCGGCGAAGTGCCGCTGCACATGACGATCCGCGAGAAATCCGATGCCGGCCTGCCAGTGGTGGCGACCGAGCCGGACGGCCCGCATGCCAAGATCTATCGCGACATCGCAGCCCAGGTGCGCGATCAGATCAAGGGCGGCGCCGTCTCCGGCCGCGTCACGCCGAAGATCGTGATCGAGGCCTAGGTTAACGTCTCACGCGGCGATGAACACGCATTGGCGTGATCGCGCGCAATCCGATGCGCTCTCCGCATTGCTCGCATGCGCGTCTTGCAGCCATGACCCTAAGCCACATTGACGCAGGGCTGTTTTTGCAGTTTTTCCAAGGCGACCCCGTCAATCCTGACGGAAATTTTTAAGAAAAATTGGAGCTGGATCGAAATGAAACGCCGACAGTTTCTGACCGCAACTGGCGCCGGACTTGCCGCCGCCGCGATTGCAAAGCCCGCGATTGCGCAGTCGAACCCCGAGGTCAAATGGCGACTGACGTCGAGCTTCCCGAAGTCGCTCGATACCATCTACGGCGCTTGCGATATTTTCTCCAAGGCAGTCGCCGAAGCGACCGACAACAAGTTCCAGATTCAAACTTTCGCCGCCGGTGAAATCGTTCCCGGCCTGCAAGCCGCCGACGCGGTCAGCAACGGCACCGTCGAAATGTGCCACACCGCATCGTACTATTATGTCGGCAAGGACCCGACCTTCGCGTTGTTCACCGCGCAGCCGTTCGGTCTTAATTCGCGCATGCAGTCGTCGTGGATGCATTTCGGTGGCGCGCTCGATCTCGCCAACGCCTTTTACAAGAAATACAACTTCATGGCGTTGCCGGCCGGCAATACCGGCACGCAGATGGGCGGCTGGTTCCGCAAGGAAATCAAAGAGCCCGCCGATCTGCAGGGGCTGAAATTCCGCATCGCGGGATTTGCCGGGCAGATTTTTGCCAAGCTCGGTTCGATCCCGCAGGTGGTTGCGGGCGGCGATATCTATCCGGCGCTGGAGAAGGGCACGATCGACGCGGCCGAGTGGGTCGGCCCCTACGACGACGAGAAGCTCGGCTTCTACAAGGTCGCCAAGTACTATTACTATCCCGGTTGGTGGGAAGGCGGCGCCATGCTGCACAACTTCATCAATCTCGCGAAGTGGAACGAGCTGCCGAAGAACTATCAATCGATCGTGAAATCGGCATCCGAGCTGGCGCATGGCTGGATGCAGGGCAAGTACGACGCCGGCAATCCGGCCGCCCTCCGGCGCCTGCTCGCCGGCGGCGCGCTGCTGCGTCCGTTCCCGCAGCCGGTGATGGAGGCTAGCTATCAGGCCGCCACCGACACCTACAATGAAGTCGGCGCCAAGAACGCCGACTTCAAGAAAGTCTACGACAGCATGGTCGCGTTTCGCGGCGAGGAATATCTGTGGTGGCAGGTGGCGGAACTCGGCTTCGATTCCTTCATGGTGCGCATGCGCTCGCGCGCCAGCTAACCACGGTTTCCACACGTATTTAGCGGTGAATCTGGCCCTCGCCCGAAGCGGGCGGGGGCCTTTCCTTTTGTCCGGAACCGGCTGGATTTTCGCCGCGCAAAAGGCCATCCTTCACTTCACGCGGGCGAGAAGCGGTTGGGAAATGCACCGCCGATTGAAAAAAGCCAACTAACGGAGGGAGATAAACACAATGAAACGTCGTCAATTCATCAAGGCCGCCGGTCTCGGCGTTGCCGCCAGAGCGATTGCCGCGCCCGCCATCGCGCAATCGATGCCCGAGCTCAAGTGGCGCTGCACTACGAGCTGGCCGAAGTCGATCGACATCCCCTTCAGCGCCTCGGAAACGCTGTCGAAATACGTCGCCGAAGCGACCGACAATAAATTCCAGATTCAAACCTTCGCGGCCGGAGAGATCGTTCCGCCATTCCAGGTCGTCGATGCGGTCGGCAATGCCACCGTCGAGATGGGCCACACCGCGGCGTATTATTTCATCGGCAAGGATCCGACCTTTGCACTGTATTGCTCGGTGCCGTTCGGCCTGAATTCGCGTCAGCAAAATGCCTGGTTCCAGGATCGCGGCGGCCAGGACATGCTCAATGAGTTCGGCAAGAAGTTCAAAGTCTATGGCATCTCCGGCGGCAATACCGGCGTGCAGATGGGCGGCTGGTCGCGCAAGGAGATTCATACCGTCGATGATTTCAAGGGATTGAAGTACCGCATCGGCGGCTGGGCCGGAAAGACTCTCGCCAAGCTCGGCGCCATTCCACAGCAAATACCCGGCGGCGACATTTATCCCGCGCTGGAGAAGGGCACCATCGACGCCACCGAATGGGTCGGGCCGTATGACGATGAAAAGCTCGGCTTCTATAAAGTTGCGAAGTACTACTACTATCCCGGCTGGTGGGAAGGCGGCACCGCGCTGCACTTCTTCATCAATCTCGACAAGTGGAACGCCCTGCCGAAAGCCTATAAGGCGCTACTTACCGCGGCCGCCGGCTACGCCAATATGGATGTGCAAGCGAGATACGACTCCCGCAACCCGCAGGCATTGAAACGCCTGGTTGCGGCAGGTACGCAACTGCGACCGTTCAGCCAGGAGATCATGGAAGCGTGTCTCAAGGCATCGAACGAGGTCAATACGGAGACCTCGGCGGCCAACGCCGACTTCAAGAAAATCCTCGAGTCGCAGATGGCCTACCGCGACGAAGCGAACTTCTGGTGGCAGGTCGCGGAAATCAGCTTTGAAGCCTTCATGATCCGCAGTCGTGGCAAGGGCTGAGCGAATTCGACGAATAGACCGGGGCCGGCGTTTAAGTCGGCCCCGATACTTTTAGGACCTCTTTTGTAGGATTGCCCCACTTACAACTTTTGTGAAACCGTTGCAGACTGTCGGTAAGTAGCGAGCTCCGCATGGCTCCAGCCGTGACTGATGAGAGCGAACAAAGCTGCGGGATGGGGACGGGACCCACTAGGAAAATCCAACGGGAGGACAACGAGATGAAACGTCGTCAATTTATCAAGGCCGCCGGTCTCGGTGTGGCCGCCAGCGCCGTCGCCGCACCGGCCATCGCGCAGTCGATGCCGGAACTTAAATGGCGCATGACCGCGAGCTGGCCGAAGTCGCTCGACACGCTGTGGGGCGGCTGCGAAGTGATGGCCAAGGCGGTCGCTGAGGCCACCGACAACAAGTTCCAGATTCAAACTTTCGCGGCCGGAGAAATCGTGCCCGGTCTGCAGGTTTTGGATGCTGTGCAAAATGGCACCGTCGAACTGGGGCATACCGCGTCCTACTACTATTTCGGCAAGGACCCCACGTTCGGGTTTGGCACGTCTGTCTCGTTCGGTCCCAATCAGCGTCTGAACCAGAGCTGGTGGACGCAGGGCGGCGGCAAGGAAGTGCTCAACGAGTTTTACGCGAAGTACAACGCAACCGCTTTGCTCGTCGGCAACACCGGCTGTCAGATGGGCGGCTGGTTCCGCAAGGAGATCAACACGCTCGACGACCTCAAAGGCCTGAAGATGCGCATCGGCGGTTTCCCCGGGCGCGTCATCCAGAAGCTCGGCGCGGTGCCGCAACAGATCGCGGGCGGCGATATCTACCCGGCGCTGGAAAAAGGCACCATCGATGCGGCCGAATGG
>JACQDO010000474.1 GCA_016201085.1 Hyphomicrobiales bacterium
CCGTGGAAGGCGGCGGTTCCTGCCGCCTGTTCGATGGCCGCGCGCTCGGCCGGATCGGCGAACACCGCATCGACGATGGCGGAATGGCCGGCGGCCAGCACGCGGCGCGCTTTATCGGTGAGCGCGTCATAAACCTTGGCGGTGGCCGCGCGCGCATAGGAGGCCTGCGGCAGCCGCTCGGTCTCGGCCACGCCGAACTGCGCTTTACGCTCGACATCGCTGCGCAGCCAGACCGCGCCGGGCGCGGGCGGTAGTTCGGCGGCGAGTGCGCGCGTGAGCAGCGATTTGCCGGTGCCCGACAGCCCGCCGACGGCGATCAGTTTGGGCGCAGGCGGCGTCAGCAGCGTCTGCGCGAGGGCGAAATAATCGCGCGCGCGTTGCTCGATGCCGGCATCGCGCGGCTGCCGCTCGGCGCTGACCTTAGCGCGGATCGCCGCGCGCAACGACAGCAACAGCGGTAGTGCCGCCAGAGCGTCGAGGTCGTCGGCGCGCCGCGTCTCCATCAAATAGCGGTTGAGCACGACATTGGCGGCGGTCTTGAGCCCGCGCTCGATCAGGTCCATCAGCAGGAAGGCGAGATCGTACAGCACGTCGCCGGTGGCGATGCGGGGATCGAATTCGATGGCGTCGAACAGCACCGGCGCGCCGTCGATCAGCGCGATATTGCCGAGATGCAGGTCGCCGTGACAGCGCCGCACAAGACCGTTGCGTTCGCGCTCCGCCAGCAGCGGCCGCACGCGCGCCAGCGCGGAGCGTGACGCGGCGGTCAATGCGCTGACCGCGGCGGGCGCGAACAGGTTGGGCGAGGCGGCGAGTTCGGCGTCGTTCTGCGCAATGAACTCGGCCAGCTCGTCGGCAAAGCCGGCGTCCGCGACCGTCGGCGCCGCCGCATGCGCTTGCGCCACCGCGCGGCCGAGCGCGTCGGCGAGCCGCCCGTCGATTCCGTCGCGCTCGGCCAGACGGTCGAGCGTCTTGCTCTCGTCGAAGCGCCGCATCTCGACCGCCCATTCCACCGGCGCACCCTTGCCGCCGATGGCGAGACGACCGTCGGCCTCGCGCGTAATCGCCAGCACGCCGCGATAGATGGCGGGCGCATAAGCGCGGTTGACTTCGATCTCGGCGGCGCAGGCGGCCTGGCGCTTAGCCAGTGTCGAATAATCCAGCACCGGGAAGCGCACCGCGCGCTTGACCTTGAGGGCGCGTTCGCCGGCCAGGAACACCGAGGCGGCATGGGTATCGATCCGCTTGACCGGCGCGCCGCCGTGGCTCGCCGGGTCGGCTAGGAAGTCGAATACCGCCTGCTGCGCGTCGTTACCCATGCTGATCCAAGTCAATGCGGTTTTTGAAAGCGGCGCCATGATATGCGACAAATTCGGCTTGCCGAGGAGACCGTCCATGACCACCCTGCCGCACACCCTCAAGCGCATCCGGCTTAATCTCGCCCGCTCCAAGGAATTCCCGCAGGGCTCGTCGCGCCATGGTTACGAATTCGTCGCCCCGCTCGACGGCAACGGCCATATCGACATCGCGCTGTGGCGGACGCACCGCGACCATTGCCGCGTGCGCCGGTTCTGGGACGGCGAGGACGACGAAATCGGCTTCCTGGTGCATAAGCCGGGCGGCCCCGAGCACGCGCGCTGGGTGTTCGACTACGACCAGACCGCCGAGGACGACGACGAGAGCGGCTATCGCTTCGCCGCGCATGCCTTCCGCACCGGCGAATACGTCTCGATCCGCGACGAGGACGGCGAGATGCACACCTTCGTGGTGGCCTCGGTCGAGCCGGCAACCTGAGCGGCGCCTATCGCATAACTGCATTCCTTGACCCGCAACTCTATTGACCGCCGCGCGGCGGACCGGGAGAGTGCGCGCAGCGCCGCGGGCCAAGCGGCTAATTCCCGAGGGAGGAACGACGTGCTGTTAGATGTGCGGACCTACAAAACCCTGCCCGGCCGCGTCCCGGCGCAACTCGAGCTGTACAAGAAGTACGGTTATCCGGTGCAACTTCGCTACATGGGCGAACCGCTCTGCTATGCCGTGGCGGAAACCGGCGAGCTGAACACGTTCACCCACATCTGGGTCTACGAGAGCGCCGCCGATCGCGAAGCCAAGCGCGCCAAGATGGCGGCGGACCCGGATTGGAAAATCTTTCTCGCCGAAAACGTCAAGGCCGGCAACATCGTCGAGCAGAAGAACTGCCTGATGGTCCCGACCGCCTGGTCGCCGCCGATCTCGAAGGCGAAGATCGTCCCGTGAGTTGAAGCAGGCCGGAGTCCTCTCGCATGCGCTCGAACGACGGCACCCGCAGCGGCGGCGAAATCCTGATCGACCAACTGGCGATCCACGGCGTGCGCCACGTCTTCTGCGTGCCGGGCGAAAGCTATCTGGCCGCGCTCGACGCGTTCCACGGCTCGACCATTGCGCTCACCGTCTGCCGGCACGAGAGCGCGGCGGCGATGGCGGCCGAGGCGATCGGCAAGGTGACCGGCCGTCCCGGCATCTGCTTCGTCACGCGCGGGCCGGGCGCCACCAATGCTTCGGCCGGCATCCATATCGCGCGTCAGGACTCCACGCCGCTGATCGTGTTCGTCGGCCAGGTCGGCCGCCATATGCGCGAGCGCGAGGCGTTCCAGGAGCTCGACTACCGCGCGGTGTTCGGCTCGATCGCCAAATGGGCGGTCGAAATCGACGATCCCGCGCGCATCCCGGAACTGGTGTCGCGCGCCTTCCACACCGCCTGCAACGGCCGCCCCGGGCCGGTGGTGGTCGCGCTGCCGGAGGATATGCTGGTCGAGCGCGTCGTGGTGCCCGACGCCTTAGCCTTCGAACCGGTGGAAATCTGGCCGGGCTTGACCGACATGAGCCGGTTGCAGAAACTGCTGTGGGCCGCAAAACGCCCGGTCGCGCTCGTTGGCGGCAGCCGCTGGTCGGAAGCGGCCTGCGCCGCGCTGGCGCGTTTTGCCGAGCGCTTTCAGCTGCCGGTGGCCACCACCTTCCGGCGCGGGCATTTGTTCGACGCGCTGCATCCTTGTTATGCCGGCGATCTCGGCATCGCGCCCAATCCGAAACTGCTGGCGCGCGTGAAGGGCGCCGACCTAGTGCTGCTGCTCGGCGGCCGCCTGAGCGAATTGCCGTCGCAGGGCTATACGCTGTTCGATATCCCCGAGCCGCAACTGAAGCTGGTGCATGTGCATCCCGGCGCCGAGGAACTCGGCCGCGTCTATCGCCCGCATCTGGCGATCAATGCTTCGCCGACCGCGTTTTGCTCAGCGCTGGAAGGCCTGCAACCGCCCAACGAGATTGCGTGGGCGGGCGAGGCCAAGATCGCGCATGGCGACTATCTGAACTTTGGCGAGACGGCGACGCCGGTCCCAGGCAGCGTCAATCTCGGCGAGATCATGATCTGGCTGCGCGACAATCTGCCGGCCGACGCCATCATGACCAACGGCGCCGGCAATTTCGCCGCCTGGATTCACCGCTTCTACCG
>JACQDO010000475.1 GCA_016201085.1 Hyphomicrobiales bacterium
GACGTGATCCTGGCGCTGTCCTGGTCGGGCGAGACCGCCGAACTCAAAAACCTTACCGACTATTCGCGTCGGCATAATATTGGCCTCATCGCCATGACCGCGAGCGTCGATTCCACTTTGGCCAAGGCCGCCGATATCGTGCTGCCGCTGCCGCAGGCGCGCGAGGCTTGCCCGCATAATCTGGCGCCGACCACCTCCGCGCTGATGCAGCTTGCGCTCGGCGATGCAATGGCCATCGCGCTCTTGGAGAGCCACGGCTTCACCGCCGTCGATTTCGGCCTGCTGCATCCCGGCGGCAAGCTCGGCGCGCTGCTCAAAGCGGTGCGCGACCTCATGCATTCGGGCGAGTCGGTGCCACTGGCGCCGCTCGGCACCCGCATGTCGGAGGCGATCATCGTCATGACGACCAAGGGCTTCGGCTGCGTCGGCATTACCGATGCGAACGGACTGCTGGTCGGCATCATCACCGACGGCGACCTGCGCCGCCACATGCGCAACAATCTGCTCGACGCGCGCGTCGACGACGTCATGACGCGCCAGCCCAAGACCGTGCGGCCCGATCAGCTGATCAGCGAGACGCTCGACCTGCTCAATGCGATGAAGGTGACGGCGCTGTTCGCGGTCGAGGCCGGCAAACCGGTCGGCATCATCCACGTGCACGATTTGCTGCGCGCCGGCGCGGCGTAAGACTCAGCATTGGCGGCGGCCGTTTTGGAGCGCTTTGCGGACTCAAGTCAGACCTCCCCTGCGCCCGCTTCCAGCCTAACGAAACGGCTAGTGAGCTCGGCAAGCTCGCGGTAGAAATTGCTCTGCGCGCCAGCCCAGACGGCTGCCGTGAAAGGCCCGATCCAGGCCCCGAGGTGCTCTTCGAGAAAACGTTTTCGTAAGGTCGCCGTTGACGTCAATGCGTCAATCTCGTTGAACCGCTGCGCTTGGTTTCCCCGGTAATTCAGCAGGTACAGGAACTCAAGCTCGACCGCGATGTGATCGGGCAGCTCGCGAAATTCATCGTCGATCTCGAAACCACCGTCTCGGTAAAGCTCCAGGACTGCCATCGTCGAATCCTGCATGAGCGTCTTTTCGCCGCTCAGCCAAATCGAACCATATGGCTGCGCAAGGGTGTCCGTGGGACCGAGAAAAAGACGCGTGTAATCGAGCAGAAGGGCGTCGAGTGCTTCAGTGGAGAAAGCCGCACCGAGCCGGGCCGCGCCCGTCGCAAGGTCCGGATCGATCAGCCGCGCCGCGCCGAGCATCGACTCGAAGAGTTTCTCTTCCGCGAACTCCGGACCCGGCTCGTAGTAACAGGCCGCCAACAAGCGGCAGAAAACTTCGCGGGCGGCGCCCTTGTCATGGTCGTAATGCGGCATACGGATTCCTGAAAAACAAAAAGGGGGCAGGTTTTGCCCGCCCCCTGATCTACACCATGCGTCTTCAGGCTCTAGCGCTGTATTTGCCGACGTAATGGACATTCGGCTTGGTGCCCTTCTTCTCCAGCAGGCGGAACGACTTCTCCGCCTTCAACACCTTGGCAATCTCGGAATTCGGGTCGTCCTGATCGCCGAAAATCCGGGCCTTGGCGGGGCAGGCCTCGACGCAGGCCGGCTGTAGGCCGTTGCTGGTGCGGTGGTAGCACAGCGTGCACTTCTCGACGATGCCGGCTTTGCGGATCGGCTGAACGTCTCCCGCCTCGTACTGGTTCATCGCGGGGATTGCCGCCCCTGCCGCCTTTGCCGTCTCGGCTCCCGAAGACGTGCAGCCCGCGATCATGACCGACGTGCTGGCCCACTGCGGCTGCGCGTCGCCTTCCCGGGCGTTGAAGCTGATCACGCTGTAGCTCTCGCCCGCAAGGCTACCCTCGTTGAGCTCCACATGGCTGTACGGACAGGCCATCTGACAGCTTCGGCAGCCGATGCACAGCGAATTGTCGTGCAACGTGATGCCTTCCGGGGTCTTGTACATCGCCTTTGGCGTGACCGGACAAGCCTTGACGCAGGCGGCGTCCGTGCAGTGGTTGCACAGCACCGGCATCACCGTCTGCGTGACGTTGGGGAATTTTCCCTCGGTCTTCATCGTGAAGTCGGCCCAGTTGAAGCTCTGGCCTCCCGCGCGGGTGCGGGTGTTGTGTTCGGCTTTGCAGGCAAGCGCGCAGGTTCCGCAACCGACGCAACGCCGCAGGTCGATGACCATTCCAAGCCTTGCCATCTTATTTCTCCTTCAGCACCGGGTTGCGAAATCAGGCTTTCTGAATCTTGACGCCCGTGAAGCCGCCGTTGCGGGCGGTCGCGCCGCTCAGGCGATCGTAGTCGTCGACCAGGATGTCGTTGTTGTTGCCGCCCCGTGGCGCGGCCTTGGCATAGTCCTTGGCGGCAACGCGACCGTAGGCCCAGTGTCCCTGGCCGTAGCACTTGGCGACCGTGCCGGGACGCACGCCCTCCCAGAGCCTGAGCTTGGTGACCATCGAGCCGGCCACCGAGGTGACGCGGACGCTGTCGCCGGTCTTCAAGCCCAGCTTCTTGCCGTCGGCCGGATTCATCTTCAGCACGTCGTCCCAGGCCACGTCGCCGGGATCGACTTTCTTGAATTCCTGATACCAGGGCAGATTCTGCGAACGGCCCTCGCGGTTGAGGCGCGACTTGTGGTCGATGAAAGTGAACGGATACTCGCTCACGCTGCCGTGCCGCTTGGGCGGTTCGTAATGCGGTACAAACGCCAGTTCGCCCCGCGCGACATAGCCGCTGACTGCGAGAATATCGTCGGTGGTGGTCTGGTGCTTGGTCGCGTGCTCGGTGAGGCCCTTCTTCAAGGCCTCGCTGTAGAACTCGAATTTCTTTGTAACTGTACTGAACTTGCCGCCCCAGCCTTTCTTGAAAGTGTACTTCGCACCGCCGTACATGCCCTTTTTGCGGAAATCGGCCCAGCCCTCGATCTTGTCGCCCTTGAGCGGCTCCTTGGGCATCCACATCGGTGCGCTGGTGATCTTGGCCGCGATCTCGGTGAATTCCCGCTCATTGGTCGGGGACTTGCCGTTTTCCGGGTCCTTGAACGACGCATAGTAGTCAAACAAATTGGGAAAGCCCTTCGCCTTGAGCTTCTCGGCGAGCAGCCAGACCACTTCGGTCTCTTCCTGCTTCACGTCCCAGAGCCGCTTGCCGACCGGCTGCTGGATCGTGGCGTAACCGTACAGATTTCCCATGTTGGTGACGATCGAGAAACCCTCGCTGGTATTGTGCGTAGCGGGGAGCACGATGTCGGCGAACTGCGTCATCTCCGACGCATTCGTCACCAGATGAACGAAGAACGGCACGGCAGCGAGCGCCTTGTCCCAGCGGGTCGGGTCGGTGCAGGAGAAATTGAAATTGCTCCAGGTTGAGATGAGCATCTTGACCGCGCCGGGGTTCTTCAGCATGCCGTTGGCGACGTTGTTGGTCACTACGCCGTTGCCGGGCTTCGCGTCCATCATCGCCGGCATGTCCTTGGCGCCACGGCCGTCGATCTTCTTATGCTTGCTGGCAGCCTTGGAGATGTCGTCGAGGTAGGCGTCGGCGCTCGGGAACTTGGCTGTCGGAACGCTGGAGCCCTGCAGCGTGCCGCCTTCGACATCGATCGACCCGACCAGCCCGTTCAGTGCGTAGACCGCCATCGCCGCATAAGTGCCACGCGGATTCATCGCCACACCGGGGCCCATCCAGACCGCGACCTTCGGTGCCGCCTTGCCCATGGCGCGCGCCACACGGATCGTCTGCGCGGCCGGAATCAGCGTTTCCTTTTCCGCCCAGGCCGGCGTGCGATCCTTGAGCTCAAGGTTCCACCACTTGACCAGACCGGAGGTCTCCTTCTCGACGAAGGCGGCCTCATCGACGGTCTTGCCGGCGATGAACAGGTTCTTGCCGTCCTTGAAGTCGCCGACGAATTCCTTGTTCCACAGGCCCTGGGTCAGCAGCACATGCGCGATCGCGCCAGCCAGCGCGCCGTCGGTGCCGGGCTTGATCGGCAGCCATTCCTGCGCCTTGGCGGCTGAGTTCGACAAACGCGGGTCGACGGCGATGACCGTGCCGCGCGCGAGGATTTCGCCGAACCGGTGGATCGTGTTGGGCACTTCACGGTTGGAGGCGAGCGGGTCGGTGCCCCAGGTCACCAGGCACAGCGTGTTGGCGAGGTCGTAGTCGCGGTAGCCGAAGTAGCCCTGCGTCAGGCCCGGCCCCATCTTCTCGGCTTCGGCGCAGATGGCGCTGTGCGAGAAGTAGTTGGTGGTTCCGAAAATCTTCGGAACAGTGCCGTACAGAAGGTCGGTGGAGGTCGGCGAATAGCGGCCGCGTATGTAGGCGAGCTTGTGCGCCTCGTTGTTCTTGCGCAATTCCATCATCTTGTCGGCGACGATGTCGAGCGCTTCGTCCCAACTGATCGGCACGAATTTCGGATCGATGCCGCGCCCCTTCTGAGCGTTGGTCCGCTTCATCGGCACCTTGATCCGGTCGGGATCGTAGGTCTGCTGCGGAATCAGGTGGCCGCGCGGACACACGTAACCGTGGTTGGTCTTGCTCGCCGGATTGCCGCGCACCCGCACGGCGCGGCCGTCCTGAACGAAAATCTGGATGGCGCACCATTGCGTGCAACCCTGACAGGCGGTCGACACCCACTCGCCCTTGGCGACCGTCGCGGGCTTGGCCTTGCGCAGCGCCATGGCGTTCGTGATCGGCTGGGCGGCCACAGGCATCCCGAGCATCAACAGACCACCGGACCCGGCCGACGCCTGGATGAAATTCCGTCTTGTGAGTTTCATGGAGATATCTCCCTCGCCGCTATTCGGATTGAATGTAGCGCGAACTAAGCGCAATACGAACAGGGCGCATCGATGCAGACCCGAGCTGAAACTTGAATATTCAGCGCGTTACGCAATTTTCATTGCGGCACATCAACGTTAATCAAGATATTCAGGACAAATTGACGCAGCATTACGTCGAAGCGCTTCGAACTTGTTACCGTTCGGTAACGCTTGCGCGTGTCGACGTCAGAAATCCGATTGGCACGATTCACGTGCACGATTTGCTGCGCGCCGGCGCGACGTAACGGCCGCCTTCACAACGTATCGCTACAGCCGGAACAGCCGCTCGGCGTTTTTCCCAGCGATCTTGGCCGCCTCGCCCGCCGGCCGCGCCCGTACGCGCGCCAGGCAGCCGGCCATGTCGCCGATATTGTGCGGATAATCCGAACCGTACAGCACTTGATCGGCCGAGCCCGCTACTTCGATGCAGAGATTGAGCGCGCCCGCGTCGTAAACGACGGTGTCGTACCAGATGCGTTTGAGATAAGTGCTGGGCTTGTCCTTGATGACGGCGCTGCAGGCCGGGATCATTTCGTGACAGCGGTCGAGCCGGCCGGCGAGATAGGGCAGCGTCGCGCCGCCGTGCGCGGCGATCAGCTTGACGTTCGGATAGGTGTCGATGAAGCCGGCCAGGATCATGCGCGCGAAGGCGAGCGTGGTGTCGATCATGAACCCGATCGGCGGCACCAAGCCAAATTCATCCATATGCATGGCCGGCAAACCCGGCGGCGCCGTCGGATGCACCAGCACCGGCAGGCCGAGCCGATCGATCTCCCGCCAGATCGGCGCGAAGGAGGGATCCGTGAGGTCCTTGCCGGCGATATTGGCCAGCACCATGACCCCGACCGCGCCGTTGTTCACCGCGCGCGCTAGTTCATGCTTTGCATCGTCGACATATTGCCACGGCATCGACGCGAACCAGCGGATGCGGTCCGGCTTGGCGCGCTGCTGTTCGGCCATGGAATCGTTGACCTGCCGCGCGGCGGCGAGGCTCGTGGCGCGGTCGCCCCAGAACACATTCGGACAGGTGAGCGAGACGATGGCGACGTCGACGCCGGCGGCATCCATCGCCTTGATACGTAGGTCGTAGTCCCACATGCCGGGCATCAGGGTCATGAACGGCACATTGTCGAGGAAGATCGAATCCTTACCGGCCTTGGTCTTCTTGACCTCGTAGCGGCCGCCGCCGGACCGTCGCAACATATCGATCCATTCCAGGGTCAGCATATGGGTATGCACGTCGATAACGGTCATGACCGCTCCGGTTCTCAGCAATAAGTTTCAGGCCTACTCGATCGAGGCGCCCGATTTCTTCACCACCGCGCCCCAGCGTACGATCTCGGTCTTGACGTAGCGGGCGAGTTCTTCAGGCGGCGGCGTATCGATCGGGATCAAGCCCATCTCGCTGATCTGCCGTTTGATCTCCGGCAAAGCGAGCGCCGCCTTGAGCTCGCGATGCAGCGTGTCGACGATCTCCTTCGGCGTCCCCGCCGGGGCGACCAGCATCTGCCAGGCCACCGCCTCGAAGCCGGGCACGCCGACCTCGGCAATCGGCGCCACTTCCGGCAGCGACGGCACGCGCACTGCCGAAGAAACGCCGAGCGCGCGCACCTTGCCTTCCCGGATCAGCGGTTGCGCCGGCGCGAGATCGACAAACATCAGCGGGATGTGGTTGGCGATGACGTCGGTGAGCGCCGGCACGCTGCCCTTATACGGCACGTGCGTCATCTCGATGCCGGTCATGCTCTTCAGCAGTTCGGCATAGAGATGGTGCGGCGAGCCGGGACCGCTGCTGCCGTAGGACAGACTGCCGGGTTTCTCCTTGGCGAGTTTGACCAGATCGCTCGCCGTTTTCACTGGCAATGTCGGCGTGACGACGAGAACGAAAGGAACGTTAGCGATAAGTGCGAGCGGCACGAAGTCGGCCGCCGGATCATAAGACAGCTTCTTGTGTAGCGTTGCGTTGATGGCGAGCGGCGTGCTGGTGCCCATTAGCAGCGTGTAGCCATCGGGTGTGGCTTTAGCGACCGCCTGGGCGGCGATCACCGTGCCGGCGCCGGGACGGTTTTCAACGACAAACGACTTGCCGAGCCGCTGCTCGAGCTTCTGCCCAATCATGCGTGCGAGCAGATCGGTTGCACCGCCTGCCGCATAGGGAACGACGATGGTGACGGGCCGCGTCGGATAATTTTGCGCGGCAGCGTTGCTCACGCATAACAGCGTTAGGCCGGCAATCGCCAGCCATTTCAAATGATTCATGTTCTCCTCCCGCAGTCTAAGCTTTATCGGGGCCGTTCAGCGTCCCGCCATGGACTTCGGTCGGCCGCCGGATTCGTTGGCATTCGTCGCTAAGCCTTGGCATTTAACGCCATGTCATGCGTCGGCGAATTTGACATGTATCAAGACCGCTTCGAATTATTCAGATCGGCCACATTAAACGCGTCAGATCGTGCGGTTGCTCTGGGCAATTCGCTCAACTAGACTTTCATCGATCGAATTTGACCGATGTGGTCCGGCGCAACGAATTCGGTGGCACCATGAGCAGGATTTTAGGTTTCGTTCTCGCGGCGGCTTGCGCAACCTTCCCGTTCCTCGCGGGCTCGCTTTCCTACGCTCAAACCTGGCCGCAGCAGCCCATCACGATCCTGGTGCAGACGCCGCCGGGCACCCTGCTCGATGCACCGGCCCGCTCGCTTGCGCGCGAACTTTCCGAGGCGCTCGGACAGAACGTCACCATCGAGAACCGGGTCGGCGGCGGCGGGATCGTTCTGCTGAAAGCCGTGGCGAAAGCCGAACCCAACGGCTATCTGTTGGGTATCACGGCGATCGGCCCGGCGGTGATCCGGCCGATCATGGAAAAGGCGGTCGGGTTCGATTTCGATCGTGACTTCACGCCGATCGTCATGCTGGGCGATATTCCGAACACGTTATTAGCAAGTCCAAAACTCGGCGTGAACTCCGTCCAGGAATTCGTCGCCTATGCAAAGGCGCACCCCAATGTGACGATGGCGCATGGGGGCCCCGGCACCATCGGCCATTTGGCCGGAATTCTGTTCGGTCAAAGCGCTAATATTAAACTGAACTTCGTCGGCTACCGGGGATCGGGACCGATGATCACGGATCTGTTGAGCGGAGAAATCAATTCCGGATTCCCACCCTACAATCCGGCAGCCACGAACACGAAAATCCTCGCCGTCGCCACGGAAAAGCGATTCGATATCTTGCCGGACGTGCCGACCATGGTCGAAAGCGGTTATCCCAATGTCGTTGC
The DNA here is from genome assembly GCA_016201085.1 of Hyphomicrobiales bacterium. Taxonomy (GTDB): domain Bacteria; phylum Pseudomonadota; class Alphaproteobacteria; order Rhizobiales; family Xanthobacteraceae; genus Pseudolabrys. Next base: position 8,094 of record JACQDO010000475.1, read on the forward strand.
CACCACCTGGACCGCGCTGGTCGGCCCCGCGAACCTGCCCCCTGATATCGTCGGCAAGCTCAATAAGCTGATCAATGCCTGGCTGAATAGACCGGGGCAGCGGTCGCAATTCAGCAAGATGGGTTTTGTCTTAACCGGCGGCGAGCCGTCCGGCGTAATGCGTCAGGTGCAGGACGATCGGCGCAAATGGACGGCCATTCTGCACGAGCACAATATTACGCTCGATCCGCAAAACAAATGACGCCGGTCACAGACTCGCTCCTCGTCCAAACTCCCTCGGGTTCCATGGACTGCTTCGTGGCGCATCCCGCCGAAGGCAGCGATTTTCCCTTGGTGGTCCTGCTCATGGACATTTGGGGCCTGCGCGAGGAGCTGTTCGAGATCGCGCGCCGGGTGGCGGGCGAAGGTTATTTCTGCGTCTTGCCAAATCTATTTTATCGCCACGGCAAACTGCGCTTCGAACACCGCACGCCCGACGGCAAGGCCATGTCTTTCGACAAGCTGCCGCCGGATATTCGCGAGCACATGCGGGCTTATGCGCACCAGACGGTGCGTGAGACGGTGCGCGAAGACGTCGCCGCGATATTGACCGCCGCGAAATCCTGGCCGGTGAGCGACGGGCCGGCGGCTTCCATCGGCTTTTGCATGGGCGGACGGGCGGCCTTCTATGTCGGGCAGGAATTCCCGGAACGGTTTCGCGCCAACGCCAGCCTGCATGGCACGCAGCTCGCCACCGACAAGCCGTTTTCGGCGCATACCAAAATCAACGCGATGCGCGGGGAAATGTATTGCGGCCATGGGGAGCTGGACGATCAGGCCTCGCCAGCCGTGCTCGACACGCTCAAGCGCCTTTTCCAAGACAATCCCAATGTCGAGTATCGCGCCATTGTTCATGCCGGCGCGCATCACGGCTATTCGATGCCCGACCGCGACGTGTACCACCGCATAGCGACCGAACAGGACTGGCAAGAGATATTCGCAATGCTGAAGAGACAATTGCGCTAATTTTTATATGCCAGCTTTTTCAAAGTATCGATGAATTGCATCACGGCTGTCGAGTCTTCCGTTTTCCGGTAAACCACGACGCGCTCGGACCCGGGTTTGAGGCCTTTGATCGGCCGGAACGTCACATTCGGTAGAGCGATGCGGGTCATCGGCTCGGAAACGATCGTCATGCCGAGGCCGCCGGCGACCAGCACGAGCGCCGAAACGACGTCGGCGGCCGGCGCCTCGCTCACGGCCGGCAGGGTGGCGGAGGAAATCTCCGCGATATTTCCACGAAATCCGATCTCGGTCTCCAGCGCGGGAGGCAGATAACGCACGCCGGCAAGATCGTCCATGGAGACCGACTTGCGCTTGGTCAGGGCGTGGTCCGCCGGCAGAGCCGCCCAGAAAGGATCGCGCGAAATCGAAAATCCGGTGAGCTCCGGCGGATAGCGGACCGGCGCTCGGGTAATGCCGACATCGACATTGCGCTCCACCAAAGCACGTAACGTCGCAATCGTTTCCAGCCGCTGGATCCTGAAGGAAACGCCCGGATGGCGCTTGGCGTAGATCGCAATCGCTTTGGAAATGACGCCGGACATCGCCGCCGACATCAGATAGCTGATCGAAATGGTGGCGATTTCTCCGCGGCCGGCTTCGCGGGCGATGCGTTCGGCCTTTTCCGCCTGCTTGAGGGTGGCGCGAGATTCGACAAGAAAACGCTGGCCGGCATTGTTCAATGCAATTTTCTTGCCGTTGCGGATCAAAAGGTCGGTGCCGAGCGCCCGTTCCAAGATTTGGATTTGCACGGTCAAGGTCGGCGGGCTGATGCCGAGCTTTACGGCAGCGCGGCCGAAATGCTGTTCCTCAGCGACCGCGACGAAATAACGAAGAAGCCGAAGGTCCATGATCGTGATCCCAAGCCGTGCCGACGCCTGCGTCAGATCATGGCACAGCGGGAAATCGGTTCAATATGAGCGCGCCATGATCCGCGCCATCGTCACGCGCCACAAGGATCGAGGTCACTTATTAAAAATGCGATTTTGCTCGGCTATCTTTTCCACCAGGCGGATGATCGATGCGCGCATATCGCCATCTTCGATCAACATAAAAGAGCGAACGAGTTGCAAGCCGTCGGCAATGAACCGATCGTTGGCAGCATCCGACGGCGTAGGTTCGCTGTATAGCGCGTCCGGGATTTTGGGCGCCACGTTCCCCGCAAAATGTCGGAGTTCCACGATGTTGCCCGGATCGATCGCGCTCTTCGTCATACGGATGCCCCGCCTAAGGCCTTGATACATAGCGGCCAGCCTCTACCTATGCGAGCGCGGAGTCATTATCGGGGATTTACAAACTTATTAGTCTACGCCTAACAAAAAATTCCAACTCAGGGCGATCGCGCAGCGATGCGCATCACCCCCTCTAATACCTCTTGCAACGACGGCGCCTTGTCTTGCGCACCCAGCACGACGAGCGGCCCGCTGCCGACCGGGCCGGTCAAATCGGGCTTGCTGCCGGCAAAGATCGCCACCAGCGGCACGCCGAGCGCGGCGGCAAGATGCATCAGCCCGGTATCGACCCCAACCACGAATTGCGCGCCGGCGATCAGGCGGGCGACCGCATCGAGCGGCGATCGCTCGGGCACGCGGGCGCGCGGCAGCGCGGCGGCGATCGTCTCGCTGCGGGCGCGCTCGGCTGGCGTGCCCCACGGCAGCACCAGCTCGACGTCCGCGCCCAGCGCCTTGCCGAGCGCGATCCAATGCTCCGGCGGCCATTCCTTCGTGGTGCGGGCCGTAGCATGCAGCAGCACGGCATAGCGTGGACCGCTGACGGCCAGGCGCGCGCGGTCGAGCCCGAAATCGGGCGCGCCCTTTGGCGCATAGCCGAGCGCCAGGCCGCTGAGGATGCGATTGCGCTCGACCGCGTGCAGCTCGCGGCTGACGCTATGGCGAATGTCGTAGAAGGCGGATGCCAGCGGCTCGCGGATACTGTGTCTGTCGTAGCCCTGGCGGCGGCCGCGCGCGACTCGGGCGATAAGGGCCGAGCGCAGCAGGCCCTGGCTGTCCACTATCTCGTCGTAGCGTTGGGCGCGGATGGCGCGCAGGCTGCCGACGATCTCGGCCAACGTCGCCGGCGCATAAAGCGACTTGCGCCAGCGCCGCCAGGCCACCGGAATGACCTCCCCGACCGCCGGATGCAGGCGCACCAGCGGCGCAAAGGCCTCCTCCACCAGCCAGGTGAAATGGGCATCCGGCCGCTGGCGCCGCGCCTCGGTCAGCGCCGGCATGTGATGGATCACATCGCCGAGGGAGGAGGTTTTGATGAAAAGAACGTCGGACATGGCGTGATTCACGATTATATACTGAGCATTAAGCATGCCCGCCATAACAATGACCACTGGCTGAGCGACCTGATCGCGGTTTCACGGGCGCCCGCTAATACGATGCGGAAAATTCGAGGGCATGAAGCATGACGATTCTGGTGACGGGCGGCGCCGGCTATATCGGCAGCCACATGGTGCATGAACTGCTCGATGCCGGCGAACAGGTGGTCGTGCTCGACAACCTGTCGACTGGATTCCGTTTTCTCGTGCCCAGCTCGGTTTCCTTCGTCGCCGGCAGTACCGGCGACAACGAGCTGGTGGCCAAGACCATTGCCCAATATCGCGTCTCGGCCATCATCCACTTTGCCGCTTCGCTCATAGTGCCGGAATCGTTGAGCAATCCGCTCGGCTATTACCGCAACAATACGATGAATACCTGCAACCTGCTCGGAGTCGCCATCGAAGCCGGCGTCAAGCAGTTCATCTTCTCCTCCACCGCCGCCGTCTACGGCAATGCCACGGCAGCGCCAGTGCGCGAGGATGCACCGACGGCTCCGATTTCGCCTTACGGCTCGTCGAAGCTTATGTCGGAGATTATTCTGCACGATGCCGGCAAGGCGCACGGGCTGCGTTTCGTGGTGCTGCGTTATTTCAACGTCGCCGGTGCCGATCCGAAGCTGCGCACCGGGCAGGCGACGGCGTCCGCCACCCATCTGATCAAGGTCGCCTGCGAAGCCGCCCTCGGCAAGCGGCCCCGCATCGACGTTTTCGGCACCGATTATCCGACACCCGATGGCACCTGCATGCGCGACTACATCCATGTCAGCGATCTGGCGCGCGCGCACTCGGCCGCGCTCGCCTATCTGCGGCGCGGCGGCGGCAACGCCACGTTCAACTGCGGCTATGGCCAGGGCGCCTCGGTGCTGGAAGTGATCGACGCGGTGCGGCGCGTCAGCGGCAATGATTTTCCGGTGCAGATAGCCGACCGGCGCGCCGGCGATCCGCCCATGCTGGTGGCCAATGTCGATCGCATCCGCGCCACCCTCGACTGGCGGCCGCAGTTCCAGGACCTCGACACCATTGTCGCCCATGCCTACGCCTGGGAGAAACGGCTACCGGGCAAGCGCGTCACCGGCGCCGCTTGATAGCCAAGATAGCCCGCCGATACAGCCGGCTATGAGCCCGTTTTTGGCTTGAAAAATCCGCTGCCAGCAGGCAAGGAAGCGCCTGCCCCTGAGCATGAACTTGATGGCGCATGATCTTCCCACTTTTCGGGATCATGCGCTTGACGCGCCATAATCAATGCCCGACAGAGGGCGCATGAACGAACACAGCTTGCCCTCGGCCGACGACGAGCGTTACGGCGCCCTCGCCCTGATCCGGCGATTGCTGACCGAACAAGGCATGGTGCACTGGCGCAAATACGTCGTCGCGTTCGTCCTGATGGCGATTTCCGCCGGCTGCACGGCATTGAGCGCCTATCTGATCGGCGACGTGATGAACCAGACTTATGTTCATCGCAATCTATCGGCCGTCTTCGTGCTGGGCGGTATTACCGCCGCCCTGTTCACGATCAAGGGGCTCGCCACCTACGGCCACAGCGTGACGCTGTCGCGCATCGGTAACCGCATCGTCGCCGACAATCAGCGCGCCGTCTTCACCAAGCTCTTGCACGAAGGGCTCACTTTCTTCTCCGACCGGCATTCGACCGAATTCATCGCGCGGCTGTCGACCGGCGCGGCGGCCTGCACGCAGGTGATCAACCTGCTGATCACCTCGCTCGGTCGCGACCTGCTGTCGCTGATCGGCCTGGTCACCGTGATGGTGATCCAGGACCCGATGATGTCGTTCTTCAGTTTCGTGGTCGCGCCGCCGGCGTTTCTCATCCTGCGCAAGCTGATCCGCCGCGTCTACAAGATCGCCCGCACCCAGTTCGATGGCGGCACACGCATCCTCGAGACCTTGCAGGAAACCCTGCAAGGCATCCGCATCGTCAAGGCCTTCACGCTCGAACCGATCATGCGCGATCGCTTCGACCGCAACGTCGCGGCGGTCGAGCACGAGGCCAACAAGATGGCGCGCGTCTCCAACCGCGCCAGCCCGCTGATGGAAACGCTGGGCGGCTTCGCGGTCGCCATCGCCATCACCTATGGCGGCTATCGCGTGCTCAATACCGGCGCCGCGCCCGGCGAATTCTTCTCGTTTATCGCAGCCTTCTTGCTGGCCTATGAGCCGGCCAAGCGGCTGGCCCGGCTCAATATCGAGCTCAACAGCGGGCTGGTGGGCGTGCGCGTGCTGTTCGAGGTGATCGACAGTCCGCCGAGCGAACCGCTCGACCGCGATAAGCCGGACTTGCAGATCGTGACGCCGCGAGTGGAATTCGACAATGTGCATTTCGCCTACCGCAGCGACGAGTCGGTGCTCTCTGGCGTGTCGCTCGCGGCCGAACCGGGCAAGCTCACCGCCTTGGTGGGGCCGTCCGGCGGCGGCAAGTCGACCGTGTTCAACCTGATCCTGCGCTTCTACGAGGCCGAGCGCGGCCGTATCGTCATCGACCGACAGGACATCGCGCAGGTGTCGCGCCGCTCGCTGCGCCAGCACATCGCCTATGTCGGGCAGGATACCTTCCTGTTCCGCGGCACGATCCGCGAGAACATCGAATTCGGCAAGCCGGGCGCCAGCGAGGACGAGATTGTGGCCGCCGCCAAGGCCGCCTATGCACACGATTTCATCATGACCTTCCCGCGCGGCTACGAGACGCCGGTCGGCGAGCACGGACTGCAACTATCCGGCGGCCAGCGCCAGCGTATCGCCATCGCGCGCGCGCTAATCAAGAATGCTCCGATCATCCTGCTCGACGAAGCCACCGCCGCGCTGGATTCCGAGTCCGAATTGCAGGTGCGCGAGGCGATGGAGGTGCTCTGCCGCGGCCGCACCACATTGGCGATCGCGCACCGGCTGCATACTGTTTCGCACGCCGACCGCATCTATGTGGTGGAGAACGGCCAGGCCAGCGAGTCCGGCCGGCACGACGAATTGCTGCGCAAGAATGGCCGTTATGCCGCCTTCTACCGGCTCCAGCTTAAGGAGCAGGAGAGCCGCGAGCCGGCGGCTGCCATGACCGATTGATCACATGGCACGCAAGCGAACAGCAGCTACCAAGAAAAAACGACCGGCCGGCAAAAGCCCAGCCGTCGCCAAGGAGAGCGGGCGACACCAGGCGGCAGCCGGAGCGGTCGAGCTGAGCATCATCGTTCCCACTTTCAACGAATGCGAAAATATCCCGGTGCTGGCCGATCGCCTGCGCCTGACGCTGCCCGGCGTCGCCTGGGAGATGATCATCGTCGACGACGACTCGCCGGACGGAACCGCCGACGTGGCGCGCGCGCTCGGCGCCCGCGACCCGCGCATCCGCTGCCTTCGCCGTGTCGGCCGTCGCGGCCTGTCCGGCGCCTGTCTGGAAGGCATGCTGGCCAGCAACGCACGCTATGCCGCGGTCATCGACGCCGACCTGCAGCACGACGAACGGCTGTTGCTGCCCATGCTGGCGAAATTGCGCGCCGACGAAGCCGATATCGTGATCGGCACCCGCTATGCCGAGGGCGGCGCCGCCGATTCGTTTTCCACCAAGCGCAAATGGATCAGCCTGCTGGCAACACGCATCGCCAATAAAGTGCTCGGATTAAAACTGAGCGATCCGCTCAGCGGTTTCTTCATGTTGCGCCGGGCGGCGGTCGAGACCTTCGCCCGCAAGCTGTCGACGCAGGGGTTCAAGATCCTGCTCGACATCATCTCGACCGCCGGCAAGTCGCTGCGCGTGGCGGAATTGCCGTATCAGTTTCGTTCGCGTCATCGCGGCGCGAGCAAGCTCGATACGCGCATCGCCCTCGATTATGCCGGCCTGGTGCTGGCGAAGGCGACCTCCGACCTGCTGTCGTTGCGCTTCATTTTCTTCTGCCTGGTCGGCATCGTCGGCATCGGCGTGCACTTTGTCGTGCTGTCCATCGGCGTCGCGCTCATCGGCCTGTCGTTCGCATGGGCGCAAACGCTGGCCATCGTCGTCGCCATCGCCAACAACTTCGCGCTCAACAACGCGATCACCTATCGCGATCAACGGCTCACCGGCGTCAATTATCTGGTTGGCTTGCTCACGTTCTATCTGATCTCGAGCATCGGCGCCCTTTCCAACATGAGCGTCGGCAACTGGCTGTTCGGTCACGAGCAGACCTGGTGGGTCGCCGGTCTCGGCGGCGCGGTCATGAGCGTGGTGTGGAACTACGTGATCTCGTCGATGATGGTCTGGCGCAGCCGCTGAATTACCGGTAGCTCAGGCGAGTGCCGGTTGCGTCTGCCGTACCTCATCGCGCAAGATGACATAACCGAGGAACGCCAGCGGCACGAGCGCGCTGTAGTTCAGGAAGTTATGGGCGTAGGACCAATTGGTCAGGAATTCACCGGCGAGATCGTTCGACGTCGCCGTCCCCAGGATGAAGCTCGCCGTCACGGTGACGATTGCTGCCATGCGCAACGAGCTGTCGCGCACCGCCAAGCCTACAATGGTCATATAGGGCAGGATCAGCAGGATATAGTGATAGCGGCTGGTCATTGGCGACAGCATCAACATGCTGATGACCAGAATCGAGCCGTCGATGGCGGCAAAGTCGTCCCGCCGCCACGAGCGCAGCAGCAACAGACAGACGATCGCGATATAGACCGCGCAGAGGCCGTAAAGTATGGCTTTGCTTTGGGCGGCGAAGGATGTGTCGACAGTCAGACGCGCCACCATGCCGGTAAACGAGTGATTGAGGATGTTGGCGCCTGCCCAGCTCGTCCAGAATAAAGCGTCGGGGTTAGCGTCGTTCGCCAGCGCCGGGCCGGCAATCTGCCGCAACCAGGTCTCCAGGTAATGCGGCCGCATGTTCTTGAGTGCCCAATAGGCGTCGGGCAGCAGCCACAAAACGACGAAGACGACGATGAAGAGCCCCGCCGCCCAAAAGCGGCGCTTGACCACAAGATAAGGCAGAAACACCAGCGGCGTCGCCTTGATCGCGGTCGCGAACGCCAGCAGGACGGCGCCCCACAAAGCGCGATTGACGACGACAGCCCAAAGCCCAACGAGCACGATTAAATATGTCAGCGTGTCGTAGGCTTGCCACTCGAATACCGCCAGCACGAATTTAATGCTGAGGATGATGCTCACGATGCGCAGCCATGCCAGTTCGTTGTCGCTCCAGCGGCCGGGCAGCAGCCGCATCACCAGTTTTTCGGAAATCACGAAGCATCCGACAGTGGCGGCGACGGAGATCACGTACCAGACCGCCACGCGCAAACCCATCGGCATCGCCGCAAACGGCGCCATCAGGAAGGCGAAGACTGGCGGATAGCTGAACATCTTGGCGCACGGGTTCAGCGGCGCCGCTTGCAGGACGCACTCGGCCGCTTGCGGGTAGAGGACCATGCCGAAGGAATCCTTGGCGAAGC
>JACQDO010000486.1 GCA_016201085.1 Hyphomicrobiales bacterium
CAATCTGGAAAACGGCGATAAGCCGCTGCGCGCCACGCTCAAGGGCGCCAAGCAGATCGGCTTCACCGTGGTGTCGATCTCGGTCTCGCTCATCGCCGCCTTCATTCCGCTGCTGTTCATGGGCGGCATCGTCGGCCGGCTATTCCGCGAATTCTCGGTGACGCTGGCTTTCGCGATCGGCGTCTCCACCGTGGTGTCGCTGTCGGTGACGCCGATGATCTGCGCTTATTTCGTGAAGGCGGCGCCGAGCCGCGACGCCACGTGGCTCGACCGCCGGGTCGAGGGCGTGCTGTCGCGCATGATCGCCTTCTACGACCGCACGCTGGTTTTCATGCTTGAAAACCGCGCGATGGCGATGGTCGCGTTCATCGCCACCATCGTGCTCACGGTCAGCCTCTACATCAAGACGCCGAAGGGTTATTTCCCGCAGGACGATACCGGATTGATCTTCGGCGGCACGCAGGCCTCGACCGACATTTCATTCGAGGCGATGGCGCAGATTCAGCAGAAGGCGATGGACATCGTGCTCTCCGACCCGGCGGTGGCGGGGCTGGGCTCCTCGGTCGGCGCCTCCGCTTTCAATGCCTCGGTCAATCGCGGGCGGCTGTTCATCAGCCTGAAACCGCTGAACGAACGCAACAATGTGAGCACGCAAGCCGTGGTGGCGCGGCTGCGCGCCAGGCTCAACGGCATCCCCGGCATCCGCGTGTTCATGGTGCCGGCGCAGGACCTTCGTGTCGGCGGCCGCCAGAGCGACTCGCAATATCAATTCACGCTATGGAGTTCGGATATCGACCAGCTGCAAGCCTGGGTGCCGCGCGTGGTCGACCAGGTGAAGACGGTGGCCGGCGTGGTCGACGTCACCACCGATCGCGAGCAGGGCGGCCTGCAGGCCAATGTCAGCATCGATCGCAAGGCCGCCGCGCGGCTGGGCGTGCGCATCCAGGACATCGACAACGCGTTGAACAATGCTTTCTCGCAGCGACAGATTTCGACCATCTACGGCCTGCGCAACCAGTACCGCGTCATCCTGGAGGTGGACCGCAAATACCAGCGCGATCCGACCGATCTGAGCCAGGTCTATGTCTCAGGCGCCGGCAATACGCAGGTGCCGCTCTCGACCGTGGCTAAGGTCGAGCGCGGCATCGCGCCGCTCGTCGTCAATCATCAGGGCCAGTTCCCGTCGGTGACCATCACCTACAATATCGCGCCCGACACCACGATCGAGCAGGTGACCGCGGCGCTGGCGCAGGCGGTGGCCGAATTGCACGTGCCCGACGTGATCCACGCCGACTTCTCCGGCGACGTGCAGGCCTACAAGCAAACCGTCAGCGCGCAGCCGCTGCTGCTGCTGGCGGCGCTGATCGCGGTCTATATCGTGCTCGGCGTGCTGTACGAGAGCCTGGCGCACCCGCTCACCATCATCTCCACGCTGCCCTCGGCCGGCCTCGGCGCGCTGCTGGCTTTGCAGGTTTCCGGCACCGAGCTGACCGTGATCGCCTTCATCGGCATCATCTTGCTGATTGGCATCGTGAAGAAGAACGGCATCATGATGGTGGACTTCGCGCTCGATGGCGAGCGGCGTCGCGGCCTGTCGCCGATGCAGGCCATTCATGAAGCGTGTTTGGAGCGCTTCCGGCCGATCCTGATGACGACCTTGGCGGCGATGCTGGGCGCCGTGCCGCTGGTAATCGCGGCCGGCCCCGGCTCCGAGCTGCGCCGGCCGCTCGGCATCACCATCATCGGCGGGCTGCTGGTGTCGCAGATGCTCACGCTCTACACCACGCCGGTGATCTATCTGCTGCTCGACCGGCTGCACCGCAAGCTCGGCGGCGCGGCGCCGAGTTTCATTCGCCGCCGCCCCTCGCCGTCGCACGTGCAGCCGGCGGAGTAGCTTGGGATTGCGGTGACGCGACAACCACGCTTCCCCTCTCCCCTTGCGGGAGAGGGGCGAGTGCGGAGCGATAGCGAGCACGCGCCGGGTGAGGGGTCCGGACTTAGCGTTAGGCGTTGACCCCTCACCCGCCCTCGCTTCGCTCGGGCACCCGCTCCTGCAAGGGGAGAGGGTAAAAAGAACTACGCCTGCGAGATGAACTTGGTGTTCATGTAGGCCTGCAGGCCCTCGATGCCGCCTTCCGAGCCGTAGCCGCTCTCCTTGACGCCGCCGAATGGCGTCTCCGGCGTCGACACCGCGATGCTGTTGACCCCGACCATGCCGGACTGGATGGCGTCGCCGATCGCGCTCGCGGTCTTTTCCGACGAGGTGAAGGCGTAGGCGGCGAGCCCGAACGGCAGCGAATTGGCGCGCTCGACCACTTCGTCGAAGGTCTTGAAGGTGACGATCGGCGCCAGCGGCCCGAACGGCTCCTCGGTCATGATCTTGCTGTCATCGGGAATGTCGGTGATCACCGTCGGCTGAAAGAAGAAGCCCTGGTTGCCCTGGCGCGAGCCGCCGGCCTGGATCTTGCCGCCGCGGTCCTTGGCGTCGTTGACGAAGCCCTCCATGGCGTCGAGCCGGCGCGGATTGGCGAGCGGCCCAAGCGTGATGCCCTTCTCCAGCCCGTCGCCCATCTTCAGGCCCTTGGCATATTCGGTGAAGCGGGCGACGAATTTGCTGTAGGAATTCTCCTGCACGTAGAAGCGCGTCGGCGAGATGCAGACTTGGCCGGCGTTGCGGTATTTGAACGCGGCGATGGTGTCGGCGGCCTTCTCGGCGTCGGCGTCGTCGAAAACGACGACAGGAGAATGTCCGCCGAGCTCCATGGTGGCGCGCTTCATGCCCTTGGCGGCAAGACCGGCAAGATGCTTGCCGACTGGAATCGAGCCGGTGAAGGAAATCTTCTTGACGATTTTCGAGGGGATCAGGTGCTCCGACACATTGGCCGGCACGCCGAACACCAAATTGAGCACGCCCGCCGGCAGCCCGGCATCGGCGAAGCATTTTACCAGCTCGACGCAGGCGCCCGGGGTTTCTTCCGAGGCCTTGATGATCAGCGAGCAGCCGGCCGCGAGCGCGCCGGCGATCTTGCGGATCGGCGTCAGCGTCGGGAAATTCCACGGCGTGAAGGCGGCCACCACGCCGACCGGCTCCTGCAGCACCATCTGCCGCATGCCAGCAAAGCCGACCTCGACGCCGCGCTGGAAGCGGCAGCGAAGGGCTTCCAGGTCTGGAAGAACACCTCGGCCTATGACCGCTCCAAGATCATGCGCAAGGCCGCCGATCTGGTGCGCGCGCGCTACGACCACATCGCCAAGGTGCAGACCCAGGAGCAGGGCAAGGTTTACGTCGAGTCGCGCGCCGAGGTGATGACCTCCGCCGAGATCATCGACTGGTACGCCGAGGAAGGCCGCCGCACCTATGGCCGCGTC
>JACQDO010000487.1 GCA_016201085.1 Hyphomicrobiales bacterium
AGCAGCTTCACCTTCGATTCGAACGGCTGCTCGCCCAGCGGATTGTCGTCGCCATAGAGCTTGGCATTGGTGCGGCCGGGCGGCTCGGCATAACGGCCGCTGTGACCGCCTTTCACCGCGCGCACCGCCTCGGCCGCGCGAGCAAGCGCGCCTTCCGACAAATCGGAGGCATGCGCATAGCCGACCGCCTCGTCCTTAACCGCGCGCAGGCCGAAGCCCTGCGCGGTGTCGTAGGTCGCCTGCTTGAGCCGGCCATTGTCGAACACCAGCACTTCCGACTGGCGATATTCCAGGAACAACTCGCCGTCGTCGGCGCCGGAAAGCCCGTGCCCGATAAGCTGGCGCACCTTGGCCTTGTCGAGACCGGCGCGGTCGAGCAGGGAAGAAATGGCTGGGTCCATCGGAGGCTCCGTTCGTCACTGACATAGGCCCTGACCGCGGGTTTTGCGAGGCCTCTCTGCTGGCGCGCGTCGAAGGATCGGGACGAGGGGACTTCGATCGAATACTCGTAAATAGGGTATATTTTACATTTACAACTATTTATATTGACGATGAACCGGTGCGGTTATGCCGGGATCACATGACGGGGGAACACACATGGCTGCCAGCACCACCGCCTGGACCCTCGACGGTCCTCGGGTCTTAGTGAACAACAAGCCCTTCTTCGCCAATGGCGTGAGCTATTCATCGTTGCCGTGGGGAAGCTGCCCCGCTTTCGAGCCTTACGGCGATTTCACCATCAAGGCCTGGTCGTCGGTCTGGCAGCGCGACGTCGCGCTCATGCGGACAAACGCGGTCAATGTGCTGAAGACCTACAACACGCTCGACCGCGTGCAGTCTCCCGCTGGCGATATCGACCATGGTCCGTTCCTCGATGCTTGCTGGAACGATGGAACAAATCCCGTCTTCGTACTGATGGGTTACGCCCCGCCCAAGAACCAGCAGCACATTTTCATCGAAGAAACTTGGAACAACCCGCAAAACGTCGCTCTGCGCGCGAAGATCGCGAAGGATATCGCCGCGCTGGCGGCAGCATATGCCAAACATCCCGCCGTCATGGGTTTCGTGATGGCCAACGAGACCAACGCCATCGACATCATCCACAAGGTCGACAAGACTCAACGCGACAAGGACGGCCACCCGATCATTGTCGTTGTCGGCGATAACGTCGCTTATTTCCAATATTGGAACGAGGTCTCAACGGCCATCGCCACCGCCGCGCCCGGCAAACTGGCGCTGCTCGCCAATGTCGACGACAGCATGAACACGGTGAACGCCGGCAACAAATATATGACGGCGGCCAATTTCTTCTGGGGCTACAATTCGTATCGCGGCAACTGGACCAACTCGAACGGTTTCGACAACCTGTTCTCCACTTTCGCCACCGCCACGAAATCAAACCCGAAACCGCTGATGCTGACCGAATGGGGCGCGCCGGGCTCCACCCACTCCGATTTTCCGGCCGCGCCCAGCAGCGGCACAATCGCCGAGATGTCGGCCGCTCAGATGAAAGATTTGTGCGCCTATGTCAGCGGTCACTACGGGAACATGCTGGCCAACCGTTCAGATAGCGGGCCCGGCGTGTGCTGCGGCGGGGCTTATTTCGAATGGTCGGATGAGTGGTGGAAGGCCGATCCCATCCAATGCAATGCGCCGAACGCCGCACCCACCTGTTATGCCGGCGTGTGGAATCCGGGTCCTAATATGAGCTTCCAGCCGAATTACCCCGGCGGCTACTGGGATGAAGAGGGCTTCGGCCTGCACGCCATCGCGCCGGTGAGCCCGTCGACGCGCGTGCCGGTCGTGCCGGGCGGCTGCCTCGGTCCGTGGAATCCGCAGACCAATTCGCCCTATCCGCCGGACACGCTCACCGCGCGGGCGCAGGCGAAGACGCTGTTCGCGGCATTCGCGGCCAATCCGTCCAAGACATCGGCCTGACAGCGCCTTCCGGCCGCATGCTGTGTGTCGATAGCGTTCGCGGCTCACGCCGCCGTGCTGGCCGGTGCGCTCACCGGCTTGCTGAGCTGCTCGAAGGCGTCGATGGCGTGGGTCGCGTACATTACCGAGGGACCGGCGCCCATATAGATGGCCATGCCGAGCGTCTCCATGATCTCCTCGCGCGTCGCGCCTTGCTTGAGCGCGGCCTCGACGTGGAAGCCGATGCAGTCGTCGCAGTGAATGGCGACCGCGATACCGAGGGCGATCAACTCCTTGGTTTTGGTGTCGAGCGCTTTCGGCGCCAGCGCCGCCTGCGCCAGGCCGGAGAAGGCTTTCATCACATCGGGCGTACCGCCGCGCAATGTGCGCATGTGCCCGATAATTTCTTTGGTGTAATCCGGCCAATTCTTCATCCGCCCATCTCCTTAGGCCGGCCTGTCGGCCGCACCATTTCATATTCATACGTCGGCATATGATAGGTCGTTGCCGCCAGTCGGCCTTGATCTCGATCAAGAGCGGCCGCGAACGGATGCGCCGACGCAGAGGGAAAGGCCGTCAATTCCGCTTCGAAACGACGATCGCGGCGTTAAGCCGCGACCGTGATGCAGTCACTCGCCTGTGAAATGCACCGACACCTCGCCGATCGGATCGAGCGCGTGGGCGAGTTCGGTCTCGTTCGGCTCGAGCATCAGCGGCGGCGTGATCGAGCCGGTGATGATGACATCGCCGGCGGCCAGCTTCTCGCCGAACGCGGCCAGCGTGTTGGCGACATGCGCGACGATGTCGGCGAGCTTGCCGGTGAGCGCTTCCGGGTCGGTGCTGCGGTTGGCCTCGGCGCCGCGCCGGATCAGGCGCGAGGTGAGGCCGGCAACGCTGCCGCCGGCGCGCGTGTTGCCGCACAACAGGACGTGGCGCTGGTAGATGTCGCCCGCCAGCACGGCGTCGAGATTGTCCACGGTCGGCACCGGGTCGAGATCGGCAAGCTCGATGGCCGGCAGGATTTCCTTGACCGCCGCCAGCGCCGCTTCGGGCGTCGCGCCGCCCGGCAGATCGCGCGCCATGCGCACGCCAATTTCCGGCTCGGCGACCGGACGGGTCCAGCCCTTGAGCGACGCGGTGCCACCGGACAGCAGCAGCGCGCGCTGCATCAGGTAGCCGACCAGCGGCGCCGCAAGGCCGAGTTTCTGCATCGAAGCCGGCGCGCCCATACCGACCTTCCAGCCGAGCGGCTTCTCGCCGGCGGCGACGCGCGCGCGACGCGCGGCAAGCTGCGCGGTCATGCCTTTCTTGATCAGGGGATTGTCGAGATCGCGCAGCGTGAAGCTCACTTGTGACTCTCCGGATGCACTTCGTAGCCGGACGCCTCGATCGAGCCGGCGCCCATCCAGCCCCACACCAGCACCACATCTTCATTGGATGTATTGTTGAAGCCGTGCCAGCAGCCGCGCGGCGAATAGACCACGTCGCCCTCCACCGACGGCGTGTCGCCATGGTCGGTGTAGATCATGCCGTGGCCCTTGAGCACGATGAAGAACTCGTCGCAATGGTGATGGCGGTGGTTCTCGTGGCGCGCGCCCGGCTTGAGCACGGTCCAGCCGACGACGTGATCGGCGTCGGCGGTCTTCTTGTCGATCAGGAATTGCACCTGCATGTCGACCCAGCCGTCGTCGCGCTTGAGGCCTTCGACCTTGGGCACGTCCTTGAGGTTGGTGCGGTACATCACCGGCGGCTTGTCGCCTTCCTTCCAGACCGTGGCGGCGCCTGCGACAGCCTTGCCCAGCGCGCGTCCGAATTTTTCAACTGACGACGTCATGCGTTCCTCCGCTTTGATCCGTCCTCCGCTCTTTCCCGCGCAAGCGGGAATCCAGAGCAATATTGAAAAGCCTTCTTTGTTGTCCTGGGTCCCCGCTTTCGCGGGGACGAGCGGACGAGAGGTGAGTCATCCGCTACTCCTGTCCTCCAAGCTTACGATACACCCGGTGCGCGACCACGAAATCGTTGCCGTCGATGCCGAGTCCGCGGCAGGCATTCATCATCTCGTTGGCGGCGGCGGCGAGCGGCACCGGCGAGCCCAGCGTGCGGCCGAGATTGAGCGCCAGCAGCATATCCTTCTGCTGCAAGGTGACGTCGGCGAGCGGCACCTCCGGCATCTTGCCGTCGAGGATGAACGGGCCGCGATAGCCGAGCACCGGCGAGGCGGCGACGCTCTTGAGCATGGCGTCGAGCGCGACGTCGCGGGCAACGCCGCCTTTCTCGGCCAGGGCGACGGCTTCGCCGAAGCAGATCACCTCGACCATCAGCAGCAGGTTGACCGCGATCTTCATCTGGCAGGCAAGCCCATTGCCGCCGATGCGCGTCACCTTCGGGCCGATCGCCAGCAGCACCGGCTTGATCTTTTCGTAAGCGGCCTCGTCGCCGCCGATCATGATCGAGGCATTGCCGGCCACCACGGTGACCGGCGAACCGGAGAGCGGGCCGTCCAGCATGATGCAGCCGGCCTTGGCGAATTGTGCGGCGACCTCGCGGCTGGCGTCCGGCTCGATGGTGCTCATGTCGACATAGATGCCGCCGCGCTTGAGTCCCGAGATGACGCCGTCCGGCCCGAGCGCCACCGCCTTCATGGCTTTCGAATCGGTGACGATGGAGAACACCAGCTCGGACTGTTCGGCCACGTGGTGCGGCGTGTCGGCCCAGCGCATGCCTTGCGCGATCAGCGACTCGGCCTTGGCGCGCGTCCGGTTCCAGCCGGTGACTTGATGCCCCGCCCGCATCAGGCGCGGCACGATCAGCTCACCCATGGCCCCCAGGCCTACGAATCCGATATTCACCGCGTCATTCTCCCGCGCACGATATTGTGACGGCAGTATCCACGGATCGGACGATGAAGGCGAGGGTGGGCAGAGTGGGGGCTTACGGCAATTTGTCGTAGCCCTCGCCGAAACCGGCGAGGCTCATCGGGAAGCCGATACCTTCTTCGGGCGTCTGGAAGATGATGAAGGTCGCGGACTTGCCGGTGCGCAGCTTCTTGATCAGCTCGTCGTCCATGATCACTTCGGCGATGCAGCCATTGGGCAGGCAGCGCACGAAGCCGGCGCGGCCGACATCGGTGGCGTCGATCTTGAGACCGAGGCCGGACGGCAGCAGCACGCCGAGCGGCGCCACCACCCGCATCAGCCGGCTCTTGGCGTCGGCGGTCTTGAGCACGATCACGGTCAGCCCGACATTGGCGCGGTCTTCCGCGGTCACGCTCTGGATCAGCGCGCATTGCTCGGCCTTGGCGCCGGGCGGGGTATCGCAGCGGATCTGCCAGTCCTTGTGCACCGACTTGACGGCGCCCTGGGCGGCGGCCCGGTCGGCCGGCAGCGCGGTCAGCGCCAGAAGAAGGACCAGCGGCCCCAGCCAGTTCCGGCGCCCAAGCCCTTGGCCATGCCGGCCGTGTCCGAAAATGCCCATCGCTCAATCCCTTAGGGTAGCAGGCCGGCCCTTGGGCGCCCGCTGGCAGCGCTCCCCATCCGCTTGGGTAAACGGCCCGAATCGCCCTTTGCCGGCAATCTTATTCGCTTCCGTAGGCGCATGCTCGCCAGGCCCTGTCAAGCAAAGCGCGCCGGCTGAGTTAACCCAAGTGCGGTATTCCAAGACGCCTGTGCCATGGCATAAATGCGGCACTTGAACGTTCCCCAGGATAAGCCGGGGGACGCATGCAATCGCGAATTAGACGCATTGCAGCTTCAGCGGAATTGTGGTTTTAGAAGTTGGGATTTCCCCCCGTCCCGTCGCACCGCTAAAGCTGCCACGCCCGTGGCGATATGCCATGCTTAGCGGGGTTGAGCCGAATATCTTGCCTGCGGTGGGCGGCAACAAGGGGCCTGCTTAAGGCCGTTTTTCGTCAGGGAGCGCATTCGACAATGCTGAGCTTCAAGCGGTTGATCGCATTCGTGGTCACGAGCGTGACCGTTATTGCATTTGGCCTGGGCGCGGCGCTGGCCGCCACCGGTCAACCGGAACCCTGGCAGCTTGGCCTGCAAGCGAGTGCCACCCCGGTGATGGACAACATCATCTGGTTCCACAATTTCCTGCTGTACGTGATCGTGGCGATTACGCTGTTCGTGTTGGCGCTGCTGGTGATCGTGGCGGTGAAATTCAACGCCCGCTCCAACCCGGTGCCCTCGCGCACCACGCACAACACCGCCATCGAGGTGATCTGGACGATCGTGCCGGTGCTCATCCTGGTGACGATCGCGGTGCCTTCGTTCCGTCTGCTGTTCTTTCAACTGAACACGCCGAAGGCCGACCTGACGGTGAAGGCCACCGGCAAGCAGTGGTTCTGGAGCTATCAATATCCCGACAGCAAGTTCGAATTCGATTCGCTGATGGTGCAGACCAAGGATCTCAAGCCCGGCCAGCCGCGGCTGCTGGCGGTCGACAATGAGATGGTGGTGCCGGTCAACAAGGTGGTGAAGGTGCTCACCACCGGCGCCGACGTGATCCATTCTTTCGCGATCCCCTCGTTCGGCATCAAGATCGACGCCATTCCCGGCCGCATCAACGAGACCTGGTTCAAGGCCGAGCGCGAAGGCATGTATTACGGCCAGTGCTCCGAGCTGTGCGGCAAGGATCACGCTTTCATGCCGATCGCCATCCGCGTGGTGAACGATCGCGAATACACGGCCTGGCTCGAACAGGCCAAGAAGAAATACGCCACCGATGACGGCGTTCGTCCGACCGCGATTGCCGCGGCCGGCGCGCAATAAATAAAAAGCGGGCGATAACGACAAGGGTCGAGGGACAAGAACAATGGCTAGCAATACCGCTGCGCATGCAGCCCATGACGCCCACGAACACCATCCGACCGGATGGCGGCGTTTCGTCTATTCCACGAACCACAAGGACATCGGCACGATGTACCTGGTGTTCGCGCTGGTGGCCGGCGTGATCGGCGGCCTGCTGTCGATCGGCATCCGCCTCGAATTGCAGAACCCGGGCATCCAGTTCTTCCCGACCCCGCACGAATACAACGTGTTCGTCACCGGCCACGGCCTGATCATGATCTTCTTCATGGTGATGCCGGCGATGATCGGCGGCTTCGGCAACTGGTTCGTGCCGCTGATGATCGGCGCGCCCGACATGGCGTTCCCGCGCATGAACAACATCTCGTTCTGGCTGCTGCCGGCCTCGTTCTCGCTGCTGATCATCTCGATGTTCGTGGAAGGCGGGCCCGGCTCCAACGGCGTCGGCGCCGGCTGGACGATCTACGCGCCGCTGTCGACCTCGGGCCATCCCGGGCCGGCGGTCGATTTCGCCATCCTGTCGCTGCAGCTGGCCGGCGCCTCCTCGATCCTCGGCGCCATCAACTTCATCACCACCATCTTCAACATGCGCGCGCCCGG
>JACQDO010000488.1 GCA_016201085.1 Hyphomicrobiales bacterium
CCGATGAACGTTGCATCGGGATATTTTTTCGTAAGCTGCGCTCGCGACGGCCCGTCGCCGACCACCAGCTTCGTGCCGGGCAGGTCGAGCGCCAGGAACGCCTCGATATTTTTTTCCACCGCCACCCGCCCGACGGTGAGGAAGATCGGGCGCGGCCAAGCGAGCGGCGCGGCATGAACGCATCCTTGGCGCGGCCGGAACAGCTGCGCATCGACGCCGCGCGGCCACAGCTTCACGTCATGAAAGCCGCGCTGCCCGAGTTCGCCGACCAGACTTGGTGTCGCCGTCAGCACCGCCGCGCCGGGCGCGTGGAAGCGGCGCAGCCAGTTCCAGGTCAGCTCGCTGGCCCAGCGCTGGGTGGCCGGCAGGCGATCGGCGAGGTAATCGGGAAAGCGGGTGTGGAAGCTGGTGGTGAAGCGCACGCCCTGCCGCAGACAGACGCCGCGCACGGCATGGCCGATCGGCCCTTCGGTGGCGATATGGATGGCGTCCGCGCCGGCGCGTTCGAGCCGCCGCTCGATAGCGCCGGGGCCGATCAAGGCCAGCCGGATTTCCGGATAGCTCGGCAGCGGCAGCGTCCAGAACTCGTTGGGCGTGATGAATTCGAATTCGGTACCAAGCGCGCGCGCCTCATGCGCCACATGCCCGAGCGTGCGCACCACGCCGTTGACTTGCGGCTGCCAGGCGTCGGTACCGACCAGGACTTTCATGGATTTTTCCGTTCATTCCCGCGAAAGCGGGAATCCAGGGGCCGCTTGTTCGGATGTCTTTGTCGCACTGGGTCCCCGCTTACGCGGAGACGAACGGAGGGAACGATTTTCATGCCGCCTGCGACCGCGCTTCGATTTGCAATGGCTTGCGATCCGGCCCGGTGCGCGTCCAGGTGATGATCTCGAAACCGCCGTCCTCGCGCTCGCCCACTGCCGTGCAGCTTTCCACCCAGTCGCCGCAGTTGACGTAGCGCAGGCCGAACTCGTCATGCAGCGCGGCGGTGTGGATGTGGCCGCAGATCACGCCGTCGGCCTGATAATGCTTGGCCTCGGTGGCGAGCGCCTTCTCGAAGGCGCCGATATAGTTGACCGCGTTCTTCACCTTCAGCTTGGCCCATTTCGACAGCGACCAGTAGGGCGCGCCGAACACGCGGCGCAGGCCGTTGAAGATGCGGTTGGCGGTGAGCGCGAATTCGTAGGCCTTGTCGCCCAACAGCGCCAGCCAGCGCGCCTGCGTCACCACCAGGTCGAACAGGTCGCCGTGCACCACCAGATAGCGGCGGCCGTCGGCGCCCTGATGGATGGCGTTCTCCACCACCTCGATGCCGCCGAAATGCGTGCCGTAATAGTCGCGCAGGAATTCGTCGTGGTTGCCGGGGATGTAGATGACGCGCACGCCCTTGCGCGCCTGCCGCAGGATCTTCTGCACCACGTCGTTATGCGCCTGCGGCCAGTACCAGGACGAGCGCAGCGCCCAGCCGTCGACAATGTCGCCGACCAGGTAAAGCGTGTCGGCTTCGTGATGGCGCAGGAAATCGAGCAGTTTGTCGGCCTGGCAGCCGCGCGTTCCGAGATGCACGTCGGAAACGAACAGAGCGCGAAATCGTCGCGTGGCGGGCTCCGTCACGGCGCGACTGTCTCCCATGGCAGTTTCATGTGGGGCAGTCATTAACAGAGCATGATTTCAGTATTATGACAGTGTCGTTTACCTATTTAACGCCCGTCAAATCGGAGTTTTATGCCGCCGCGCTCTGCCGTTCGACGCGACGAAAGCGCACCAGCGTGTAGACGCCGAACGGCTTGAGCTTGCGCCGCTCGACCAGCTCGGCGCCGCCGTGGCTCTCGGCCCAGGCCGCCAGGCGCTGGAACGGGAATTCCGGCCGCAAGCCGACGCTGCGCGCCTGCTGCGCCAACAGCCGCTCGACCGCGGCAGCCAGCCCGCGTTCGGAGTACAAATGATTGACCAGAATGATCTGTCCGCCCGGGCGTACCACGCGCGCGCATTCCGACAGCACGCGCTCGGGATCGGCCACCAGCGTGATGACGAACTGCCCGACCACGCAGTCGAAGCTCGCGTCGGCGTAGCGCAGATTGTGCGCGTCCATCACGGCGAGGCCCTTGACGTGCGGAAAGCGCCCGCTCGCCGCGCGCAGGCGCGCGCGCGCGATCATCGGCTCGGAAATGTCGATGCCGGTGATCTCGGTGGAGGCGTCGTAATCGTCGAACGACAGCCCGGTGCCGACGCCGATCTCCAGAATGCGGCCGCCGACCGCACGCGCGGCAAGCGCGGAGGCGCGCCGGCCGTTGAGGAACACCGGCCCGCACAGCATGTCGTAGACCGGCGCCCAGCGGGCATAGGCCTTTTCCATTACCTGGCTTTCGGGATCGCGCGGCATGCTTTGCCTCGAATCGTTTCGCATCGGCAGGCAGCCAAGTAGCAAGGCTGTGCGACAGTGGGGTGACCGAACGCGAGCCGAGGCAGTATGCTGTTCCCCTCCCCCTTGTGGGGAGGGGTTAGGGGTGGGGGTCGATGTTGCGATGGCGACAAGAAACCAAGACGACGATCGCATTTGGGCTCGTACCGACCGAACGATAGCTCCGCCGCAGCGCGGCTTTGCAAGTCATATGCGCAAGACGCCGACGGCAGCCGAACGCAAGTTGTGGTGGCACTTACGCCATCGCCTCGCTTTGGATGACTCACATTTCCGCAGGCAAGTGCAGATCGGACCTTACATCGCCGACTTTGCTTGCCACCAACTTAAGCTCGTCGTCGAACTCGACGGCGGGCAGCATGGCGAGCAAACTAAGAAAGATGACGCACGCGCACTTTGTCTCAAATCGGAAGGCTATCGCGTTCTGCGCTTCTGGAATAACGATGTGCTTTCTAATATCGAAGGCGTGTTGACTGAAATTCAAAACGCAATGACCCCCACCCCCAACCCCTCCCCACAAGGGGGAGGGGAGAAGAACCGCCGACATTCCGGCAAATAATTTTACGCGAGGACTCTCCCATGGATCTCGGAATTTCCGGCCGCAAGGCCATCGTCTGCGCGTCGAGCCGGGGCTTGGGCAAGGCCTGCGCGCGTGCCTTGGCCGAAGCCGGCTGCGAGGTGGTGATCAACGGCCGCGACGAGAAAGTGCTTGCGGCCACCGCCGCCGAGATCGCCCAGGCGACCGGCGCCAAGGTGATCGCGGTCGCCGCCGACGTCGCCACCCCTGAAGGCCAGCAGGCGCTGCTCGCCGCCTGCCCTGCGCCCGATATCCTGGTCAACAACAATGCCGGCCCGCCGGTGCGCGATTTCCGCGAGCTGACGCGGGCGCAGATGCTCGACGGCGTCACCGCCAACATGGTCGTCGGCATCGAGCTCATTCAGAGGGTGATCGACCCGATGACGGAGCGCCGCTTCGGCCGCATCGTCAACATCACATCGGGGTCGGTGGTGGCCCCGCTCGCCGGGCTCGATCTATCGTCGGGCGCGCGCGCCGGCTTGACCGCGTTCCTTGCCGGCGTGGCGCGCACGGTGGCCGACAAGAACGTCACCATCAACAATCTGCTGCCGGGCGCCTTCGACACCGATCGCCTGCGC
>JACQDO010000489.1 GCA_016201085.1 Hyphomicrobiales bacterium
CGAGATCGAGCTGATCACGCTGCTGCGCGCGATGTCGACGCGGCCGGCGCAATTGCTGGGCTTGCCCGGCGGCACGCTCAAGAGCGGCGCGCCCGCCGACCTGATCGTGGTCGACACCGAGGTGCCATGGGTGGTCGATCCGACCGAACTCAAATCGAAGTGCAAGAACACGCCGTTCGATGAAGCGCGCATGACCGGCCGCGTGGTGCGCACCATCGTCGCCGGGCGCACCGTCTACGAATACGTATGATATTTATTTGTCATTCCGGGGCGCGGCCCTTGGGCCGCGAACCCGGAATCCAGAGTTACGTACTCGGCACTTGCTTCTGGATTCCGGGTCCGGCGCTTCGCGCCGTCCCGGAATGACATAAAGGGGTCGTATGAGCGCCGCGCTCGCCTTCAGCCTCGCTCTCGTCTTCGGCTATCTGCTCGGCTCCATCCCGTTCGGCCTGCTGCTGACGCGCGCCGCCGGCGGGCCGGACGTGCGCAGCATCGGCTCCGGCAATATCGGCGCCACCAATGTGCTGCGCACCGGCCGCAAGGGGCTGGCCGCCGCGACTTTGCTCTGCGACATGCTCAAGGGCACGGCAGCGGTACTGGTGGCGATGCATTATGCCGGCGCGGAAGCCGCGCTGGTCGCCGGCTTCGGTGCCTTCCTCGGCCATCTGTTTCCGGTCTGGTTGAAGTTCAAGGGCGGCAAGGGCGTCGCCACTTATATCGGCGTGCTGCTGGCGCTGGCCTGGCCGGCCGCCTTGATCTTCGGCGCGATCTGGCTCGCTGTGGCCGCGGTCAGCCGCTACTCCTCGCTCGCCGCACTTGTCGCCAGCGCGCTGACCCCGGCAACGCTGTGGCTGTTGGGCCACCCCAGCATCGCCGTGCTGTTTCTGCTGCTGAGCTTGCTGCTGTGGCTCATGCACCGCGCCAATATCGCCCGTTTGCTCAACGGCAGCGAGGGCAAGATCGGGGCGAAAGGCTAAAACCGCTCTCCGGTTGTATTTTCTGCAAACAGGTTGTAGCGCGTCGTCACTTGCGCGATGCTCGCCCCGTGACGCTTCCGGGGGCCGACGTGAGCAGCAAAAGCGTACGACTGAGCGAGGAGCAGCGGCTCGACTGGCTGCGCCTTATTCGATCCGACAATGTCGGCCCGCGCACCTTCCGCGATCTGGTCAATTACTACGGCGGCGCGCGCGGCGCGCTCAACGCCCTGCCCACGCTCGCGCGCCGCGGCGGTGCCTCCGGCACGCGCATCTGCTCGCGCGAGGAGGCCGAGACCGAAATGCAGGCGTGCCGTGCACGCGGCATCGAACTGGTCGCGCTGGGCGAGCCGGATTACCCCGCCCGCCTGACCATGATCGACGATCCGCCGCCGCTGCTGGGCATGCGCGGCCAGCACGCTTTGCTGGCGCGCCCGCTGGTCGCCATTGTCGGCTCGCGCAACGCCTCCGCCGCCGGCGTGAAATTCTCCGAGCGGCTGGCGCGCGAACTGGGCGAGGCCGGCTACGGCATCGTGTCGGGGCTGGCGCGCGGCATCGATGCCGCCGCGCATCGCGCGAGTCTATCGACCGGCACCATCGCGGTACTGGCCGGCGGCCATGCGCGCATCTATCCGGCCGAGCATGAGGACCTGCTCGACCGGATCGTCGTCGACGGCGCCGCAGTGTCGGAAATGCCGCTCGGCTGGGAGCCGCGCGCGCGCGACTTCCCGCGCCGCAACCGGCTGATCTCCGGGCTGTCGGTCGGCGTCGTCATTGTCGAGGCGGCGCGCCGCTCCGGCTCGCTGATCACGGCGCGGCTCGCCGGCGAGCAGGGCCGCGAGGTGTTCGCGGTGCCGGGTTCGCCGCTCGACCCGCGCGCCGAAGGCACCAACGGCCTGCTCAAGCAGGGCGCCACTTTGGTCACCGAAGCCGCCGACGTGATCGCGGTGCTCGAGCCGATCCTCGGCCGCGGCCTCGATCTGCCGGCGCAAAAATTGGAACAAGAACCGACACACGAAGCGCCGCTGCCGCTCGACAGCGAGCCGGCCGAAGAC
The DNA here is from genome assembly GCA_016201085.1 of Hyphomicrobiales bacterium. Taxonomy (GTDB): domain Bacteria; phylum Pseudomonadota; class Alphaproteobacteria; order Rhizobiales; family Xanthobacteraceae; genus Pseudolabrys. The sequence goes on from JACQDO010000489.1 coordinate 2,030, forward strand.
GAGCGCAGCCGCATCGTTGCGCTGCTCGGGCCGACGCCCACGGCCATCGACGATCTGGTGCGCCTGTCACGTACTCGGCCTTCGATCGTGCGCACCGTGCTGCTGGAACTGGAAATCGCCGGAAGGCTTGAGCGGCACGGCGGCGCATTGGTATCGCTGCTATAAAGTGGCATACGATTCCCGATCCGCCGGAACTCCATCATGCTCGCCCGCTTCGCCGCTTTGATGTTCGCCCTCGTCTTCTTTGGCGCGCCCGCTCATGCGCAGGAGCAAAGCTTTTCCGAGTTCCAGGCCGCGCTATGGCCGGACGCACAGGCCAAGGGCATCGCGCGCACCACCTTCGATCTCGCGCTCAAAGGCGTCACTCCCGACCAACGCGTGATCGCCGCCACCAAGCGGCAGCCGGAATACGGCAAGCCGGTCGGCGCCTATGTCAACGATGCGGTGTCGGCCGGCCGCATCAAGCGCGGCCAGGCCAAAGCCGTCGAATGGGCCAAGACCTTCGACGCGGTGGAGAAGAAATTCGGCGTCGAACGCTGGGTGTTGCTGGCGCTCTGGGGCATGGAGACCGACTACGGCAGCCAGAAGGACAAGTGGGACGTGTTCCGCTCGCTCGCCACCCTGGGCTACGTCAAATATCGCCATCCCTATTTCCGCAACGAGCTGCTGGTCGCCATGCGCATCATGCAGGACAACAAATTCGTACGCGAACAGATGGTGAGCTCCTGGGCCGGCGCCATGGGCCAGAGCCAGTTCATGCCGTCGAACGTCATCGATTACGCCATCGACTTCTCCGGCGACGGCAAGAGCGACCTGTGGAACAACGTGCCGGATGTGCTCGGCTCCACCGGCAACTATCTGAAAAAATGGAAATGGCGGCACGGCCTGCCCTGGGGCTTCGAGGTCAGCATGCCGAACGGCTTCGATTATATGAAAAGCCACGCCAACTACGCCGACTGGGCCAAGCTCGGCCTGCGCCGCGTCGACGGCAAGCCGTTCCCCAAAACCGGCGAAGGAATTTTATTTTTCCCGGCCGGCGCCAAGGGCCCCGCCTTCATCGTCACCGAAAACTATCCGGTGCTGATCGAGTACAACAATTCCGATGCCTATGCGATCGCGGTCGGCCATCTCGCCGACCGCATGCAGGGCGGCGCGCCGATCAAGGCGGCCTGGCCGATGGACGATCGGCCGCTGACGCGCGATGCGCGCGTCGCCTTGCAGAAGAAATTGGCGGCGCTCGGCTACAAGGTGAACGAGTTCGAGGGCCATGTGGATTTCGACCTGCGCGACAACATCCGCGCCGAGCAGAAAAAGTTCGGCATGCTGCCGGACGGCAATCCGACCACGGCGCTGCTGGAGAAGCTCGGGGTGACGCCGGCGAAATGAACGTCATTCCGGACGCCGCGTAAGCGGCCATCCGGAATCCAGAGACCAATGAATTTGCATCTGGATTCCGGGCTCGCGAGCTTCGCTCGCGCCCCGGAATGACTAACTCCGCCGCCCATTCGGCCTTTGGCCGTTGCGTGAGCTGCTTTCCGCCTCGAGCCTGACCATTTCGAGCAGGTAGCCGAGGGTGTCGAGTCCGGTGCGCCGCGACATGGTCGCGAGATCCGCCGAGATCGTTGCGACGTAACTGGCTACCGCCGTGCTGTTAACGGGTTCTTCAGTTTGGTCGGTCATTGTCATTCCACGCCGGGTCGATTGCCGGCAACGCCGTACGCAGTGCTTCCCCCGGGTAAAAATACACAGTCCATTGCAAATAGTAATCTTTTTAATAGCATCATAAGTAAAATACATCTCTTGGTTGTATGCGGGGGTAGTCCGGCCGCTGTCA
>JACQDO010000498.1 GCA_016201085.1 Hyphomicrobiales bacterium
CAGGATGGTGTAGCCGTCCGGCTCGGCGCGCGCCGCGGCGCCCATGCCGATATTGCTGCCGGCGCCGCCGATGTTCTCGATGATGAAGGTCTTGCCGGTCGATTGCTGCAGCGCGGCCGTCACCACGCGGCCGACCAGGTCGGACGGACCGCCGGGCGTATTGGCCACGATGACTTTGACCGTGCGATCCGGGTAGGCGGCATAGGCCGAGCGGATTTTCAGGATCGCCGGCGCCGCGATGCCGGCGGCCAGCGCGGCGGCGCCCTCGATGATGCCGCGCCGCGACGGCGCCGAGCCTTGCTTGAATATCGTCATCATCCTCCCCTTTCGTATACGGCTTTGTTTTTCCCATTAGCCCCGAAAGTAAGTTTAGGGTAAGCTATTGCGATCATTGGAGCAATGGCGTTTGATGCGGCGGCTCCTCAGCCGTCCTCTGCCGCGCCGTCAATTCCATGATACGCGAGACGGCACTCAACCTGGTCGATTCCTCAATGACCGATAACCAAACGCGAGCGGCGCCTCAGAAAGAGGGGGCTTGGCACGAGACCGTGCTGGCCACCCTCAAGAGCAACAACGTCAAGCTGATCACCTATGTACCCGACAAGGTGCTCACCCCGCTGATCAAGGCGCTGCACGCCGACGACTTCTTCACCACCTTCGCCACCACGCGCGAGGAAGAAGCGCTCGGCATCGTCGCCGGCGCCTGGATGGGCGGCATGCGCGGCGCCGTGCTGGTGCAGACCTCGGGCTTTGCCACCCTGCCGAACGCGCTCGCCTCGCTGGCGGTGCCGTGCCAGATCCCGGCGCTGCTATTCGTGTCCGAACGCGGCACGCTCGGCGAGTTCAATCTCGGCCAGGCCATGGTGTGCAAGACCATGCGGCCGGTGCTCGATGCGCTCGGCCTGGAAAATCACACCATCACGCGGCAGGACGAGCTTGCCTTCATCCTCGACCGTTCGATCAAGCAGGCGGTAGCCACGCAGGCGCCGGTCGCCTTCATCCTGTCGCCGCTGCTAACCGGCGGCAAAGTGTTCGCGCAATGAGCAGCCTTATGTCGCATAGCCAGACCGGGGCCGTCGGCGCCCACAATGCCAAAGTGATGAACCGCTTCGATTTGACCAAGCGCGTGGTCGACAAGCTCAAGCGCGAGGAAGCGGTGATCGGCGGCATCGGCAACGCCAATTTCGATTTGTGGGCCTGCGGGCAGCGGCCGCAGAATTTCTACATGCTGGGCAGCATGGGCCTCACCATTCCGATCGCGCTCGGCGTCGCCATCGCGCAGCCAAAACGGCACGTGATCGCGCTCGAGGGCGACGGCTCGCTGCTGATGCAGCTCGGCTGCCTCGCCACCGTCGCCATGCTGCGGCCTGCGAACCTGACGATTGTTCTGTGGGACAACGGCCTCTACCAGATCACCGGTTCGCAGACGACCGCGAGCGCAACGACCGCCGATCTGGTCGCCATTGCGCGCGGCGCCGGCATCGCCGATGCCGCCTGGGCCGCCGACGAGGACGACTTCGATCGCCTGGTCGCCGCCGCGCTCAAGGACGGCGGCCCCAGCCTGATCGCCGCGCGCATCGACGGCAAGCCGGCGGTCGCCACCACCGATCGCGATCCGGTGCAGATCCGCGAGCGCTTCATGCATGGGCTCGGCGTGAAGGGTTGATCGGCGCTCAGCGCCCGCTTTTGCCGGCATTGTCGAGGATGCCCGATATCATCGCCATGCGCACCAGATCGGACAGGCTGTTGGCCGCCATCTTGGTCATCAGGTTGGCGCGATAGATTTCGACCGTGCGCGGGCTGATGCCGAGATCGAAGGCGATGGTCTTGTTGGCGTTGCCGACCACCAGGCCTTCGAGCACCTGCCGTTCGCGGTTCGACAGCGCCGCCAGCTTTTCGTTGATGTCGGCCAGCTCGGCTTTGCGTTTGCCGACATCGGCGTCATAGTTGAGCGCGGCGCGGACCGCGGCGAGCAGCAGATCGTCGTCGAACGGCTTTTCCAGGAAGTCGACGGCGCCGATCTTCATCGCCTCCACCGCGAGCGAAATATCGCCGTGGCCGGTGATGACAATGACCGGAAGATACGGATTGACCTCCTTGACGCGGCGCAGCAGGTCGATGCCGGTGATTTCCGGCATGCGCACGTCGGTGATCACGCAGCCGGAGCGTATTTCCGGCAGAATTTCCAGGAAGGCCTTGCCCGACTCGAAACTGTGCACCGTGATCCCCGCCGTTTTCAGCAGGAACTCCAGCGACTGCCGGACCGCATCATCGTCATCGATGACATAAATGATCGGTTCAGGCTGCATCGTCGACATCCCCTTCCTTTACGACCGCGAGCGTGAAATGGAAAATCGTGCCGCCGCCGGGATTGGGCTCTACCCAGATTTTTCCGCCATGTGACTCGACGATGGTGCGCGATATCGACAGGCCGACACCCATGCCCTGGCGCTTGGTGGTGATGAACGGCTGGAACAGTTGCTCGGCGATCTCCGGCGCTATGCCGGAGCCGGTATCGGCCACGCTGATCTGGACATGACCGTTTTCGGCTGGGGCGATGGTGACCATGAGGTCGCGTTTCTTCGACGTCTCCATGGCATCCATCGAGTTGCGGATCAAATTAAGCAGCACCTGCTGGATCTGCACGCGGTCGGCGAACACCAGATCGACCCTGGGGTCGAACTGGAACTGCACGCGGATGCCGCGGTCCTTGACGCCGACCAGCGACAGGGCGCTCGCTTCCTCGACCAGCTTGGTGACGCTTTCGACCCGCCGTTCGCTCTCGCCGCGCGAAACGAAATCGCGCAGTCGCCGGATGATCTGCCCGGCGCGCATTGCCTGATCGGCGGCCTTTTCCAGGGCATCGCGCATGGTCACCGACTTCTCGTCGCCACCGCCCTCCAGCATGCGCCGTGTGCCTTTGAGATAGTTGGAGATGGCCGAGAGCGGCTGATTGAGTTCATGTGCCAGCGTCGAGGCCATCTCGCCCATCGCGGTCAGCCGGGAGATATGCACGAGTTCGGACTGCAATTCCTGCAAGCGCGCTTCAGTCATCTGCCGCTCGGTCAGGTCGCGGATGAAGCCTGTGAAAAACCGCTGATCGCCCGATTTCATTTCGCCGACCGCAAGCTCCATTGGAAAGGTCGAGCCATCCTTGCGCTGGCCCACGACCACGCGTCCGATGCCGATGATGCGGCGCTCGCCGGTGCTCATGTATCGGTGCAGATAGCTATCATGGGCCTCGCGATAGGGCGCCGGCATCAGCACCTTCACATTCTGTCCGATCGCCTCGGCGGCGCGGTAATTGAACAGCCGCTCGGCGGCGCTGCTGAACGATTGCATGATGCCGTGGTCGTCGATGACGATCATCGCTTCCGGCACGGTGTCGAGGATCGATTGCAGGTGCGCTTCACGCGCCAACGCGTCGCGCGTCAGCAGGATCGCGCGCCGGCGACTGCGGTGCAGCAGTTCGCCGCCCCAAGCGACGCCGATGGCAATGACAACGAAGGCGCTGCCGTTGACCAGCGCCGCGCGCGACAGCGTCGCCGGCTCGTGCATGACGAAGATTGCCGCCACGATGCTGAGCGTGGTCGCCAGCAGGCCGGGCCCGAGGCCGCCGATTCCCGCCGAAATCAGCACCGGCGGCAAAAAATACAAAAATATCGCGTCGTCGGGCACGAATGGAGAAAGCAGTGCACGAGCCGCCAAGGCGAGGGCGACCATCGTCGGGGCGACGCCATGGCGCCAAATTCGCCCACGCTCCTCTGGCGAAAAAACGTCAGCTTTTACAATGGCTTCCGGCATGCTTATCCTGCGAGCATAAGATCAATTTGCAACCAAAGCGCTAGTCCGGACGCCTCCGGTAAACCCCCTATGGAGATTATCTGAATTTCGAGCGCCAGACTCCAGCAGTATCCAAAACACATCGAATTTATCGAGGGCCAGTCGCCATGCTCACTCAGACGTTGATCCATCGCGGAACTTCACGTCAGACGGCAGGCCGCACCGCCCGGCCACTTCCTCCGGTAGCAGCACATGCAACCGGCAACTCGGTCGAACTGATGGGCGCGCCCATGCCGTTCGCCCGCAACGCCGAAATCTACGGCGAGAACGAGCCGGCCGAATATCTCTACAAGGTCATCAGCGGCACGGTGCGTACCTACAAGGTGCTCAACGACGGCCGCCGCCAGATCGGCGCCTTCTATCTGGCCGGCGATATTTTCGGTCTCGAAGTGGGTAACGAACATACGTTTTCCGCCGAAGCCATCGTCGATTGCAAGATCCTGGTGATCAAGCGCAGCACGGTCGTCAATCTGGCCGCGCGCGAGACCGACGTCGCCCGCCAGCTCTGGGCGATGACCGCCAGCGAATTGCAGCGGGTGCAGGACCACATCATGCTGCTGATCAAGACGGCGCAAGAGCGGGTGGCCGGCTTTCTGCTGGAAATGGCCAAGCGCGCGCCCGACGGCAACGAAATCGACCTGCCGATGTCGCGCCAGGACATCGCCGACTATCTCGGACTGACCATCGAAACAGTTTCGCGCACCTTGACGCAGCTTGAGAACTCCGCGGCGATCGCCGTGCCGAGTTCGCGCCGCATCGTGTTGCGCAACCGGGCCGCACTGACCCGTCTGAATGCCTAACGCCGAACATCGTCCTCCCTGACTTTTGTTCGGCTTAACTGCCCCGGCACGGTTTGCCGGGGCATTTTTTTTTGCGCGTGCGCCGACGCCTTGCAACGTAGCTGGACCCCGCTGCCGCCGCCGGAGTGGAAAAATTGACGCAGTTCAAATAGTTGTTGACCTGCATCAAGGTCAAAATCGCGGTTTTATGCTTGCGTATGCCTCCAACGCTCGGAGGCTGCCATGAAAGCCGAAGACGTGATGACCCGCGAGGTTATCTCGATCGATCCGGATGCAACCGTTTTGCAAGCGGCGCGGTTGATGCTCCAGCATCATATCAGCGGCCTGCCGGTGATCGACAAAGACGGAAATCTGGTCGGTGTGCTGTCGGAAGGCGACTTCCTGCGCCGTCGCGAGACCAGGACCCAGCGGCAGCGCTCGCGCTGGTTGGAATTCCTGATGGGTCCCGGCCGCATCGCCGCCGAATATTCCCACTCGCACGGCAGCAAAGTCGCCGAGGTGATGACGACCGAGGTGCAGACCGTCGAAACCAATGCCGCGCTTGAAGATATTGTCGATATCATGGAGCGGTACCGGATTAAGCGCGTTCCGGTGGTATGCGGTGGCCAGACGGTCGGCATCGTCACGCGCTCCAATCTCATGCATGCGATGGTCAGCCTGGCGCGCCAGGCGGAACCGAGTGCGACCGACGACGCCAGCATCCGCGAGCGGCTGCTGGCGGAAATGCAAAAAGAACACTGGGCGCCTGCGGCGATGACCAATGTGTTGGTACACGACGGCGTGGTCGAGCTGTGGGGCGTGATCGTCGACGAACGCCAGCGCCAGGCGCTCAAGGTCGCGGCCGAAAACATTCCCGGCGTCAAGGCGGTGAAGGATCACATGGTTTGGGTGGAGCCGGGCTCGGGCATGACCATCGAGACGCCCGACGCGGCGCTGACGCATTAAGCGTACGAGCTTGCGCGCGCGAGGCGTCCGTGCACGAAGCGTTAGATTCGACAGCAAGAAAGAACGAGGTCGCAACAATCCGAGTTGACTACCGGCGCCGGCAAAGAACGGCGTCGTAATATGCAAGATGGAGGCTTCGATGAACCTGAAATCGCTCATCCCGGTGGGGCGCGATCGTGGGATCGCGGCGCCGGCCAATCCGTTCATGTCCCTGCAGCGTGAAATCGACCGGCTGTTCGACGATTTTACCCGCGGCTTTCCGGCTTTTCCTTCCTTCGGCGCCGGCAAGTCGGAACTGCTGCCGAGCATGGACGTGACCGAGACCGACAAGCAAATCGAGATCACCGCCGAGCTGCCCGGCCTCGAGGAAAAGGACGTGCAGATCAATGTCGCCGACAATCTCCTCACCATCCGCGGTGAGAAGAACGCGGAGAAAGAAGAGAAAGACAAAAACTATCGGCTGGTCGAACGCAGCTACGGTTCGTTCGAGCGCACGCTCGAACTGCCGGACGGCGTCAACACCGACGCCATCCAGGCCAGCATCGCCAAGGGCGTGCTCAAGGTGACGGTGCCGAAACCGGCGCCGGCGCAGAGCAAGAAGATCGATGTGAAGGCCGCTGCCTGATCGTCTGGGCAGCACGGAGGGGCGCGCCGTCGCGGGGAGCGGCGGCGCGCTCTTGTTGTCCGGCCGCCGCCGGCCTGCGACGTTTCGCCCTTTGATTTCAGGCGTTTATTGATCTGACGCAATGCGTCGGATGCAAAATAGTGAATGCTTCAAGCCGAAGCTCGAAATCCGATCAGGAGGACATTATGTCTCTCGCAGCCCAACCGTCGGCTCGCGCGCTCGCGCAACCGACTCCTCGGGAAAAAAGCTGGTTCGCCGCGAACTGGGGCCTGTTGGCCGCGGCGGCTGCGCTGATCGCCATCCTGTTGCTGCCGACGCCGGCCGGCTTGCCGGTGGCCGGGCATCGGATGCTCGCCATCCTTGCCTTCGCCGTCATCATCTGGATGACCGAAGCGATCGACTATGCCGTGTCGGCCATCGTCATCGCCGTCTTGATGGCCTTCCTGCTCGGTCTGGCGCCGAACGTCGCCAATCCGAAAGTGCTGCTCGGCACCAGCGGCGCGCTCGGTATTGCCTTCAGCGGCTTCGCCAACACCGCACTGGTGCTGGTGGCGGCCGCCTTGTTCCTCGCCGCCGCCATGACCGCGACCGGTCTCGACAAGCGCATCGCGCTCAGCATCCTGTCGCGCGTCGGCACCAAGACCCATCATGTCGTGATCGGCACGATCCTCGTCGGCTTTGTGATCGCGCTCATGGTGCCGTCCACCACCGCGCGCGTCGCCTGCCTGGTTCCGATCACGCTCGGCATCATCGCGGCATTCGGCGTTAGCAAGCGCAGTGTCTTCGCCAGCATGCTGATGATCACCACGGTGCAGACCGCCAGCATCTGGAACGTCGGCATCAAGACCGCGGCGGCGCAGAACATGGTCGCCATAGGCTTCATCGAGAAATCGTTCAATCAGACCATTACCTGGCTCGATTGGCTGATCGCCGCCGGGCCGTTCGCGGTGCTGATGTGCATCGCGCTCTACTTCGTCATGACCCGCATGATGCCGCCGGAAGTGGCCTCGGTTCCGGGCGGGCGCGAAGGCATCCGCAAATCGCTGGCCGAGCTCGGGCCGATGAAGGCTTCCGAATTGAAGCTGCTGCTGCTGTCGGTGACCTTGATCGCCTTCTGGGCGACCGAGGGCGTGCTGCATAAATTCGACACCAGCACCACCACCATCACCGCCGTCGCGCTGATGTTCCTGCCCGGCTTTGGCATCATGACCTGGAAGGAAGCGCAGCCGAAGATTCCGTGGGGCACCGTGGTGCTGTTCGGCGTCGGTATCAGTCTCGGCACCGCGCTGTTGCAGACCAAGGCGGCCACCTGGCTCGCCGACATCGTCGTCGCCGAGTTCGGGCTCAAGAACGCCACCGTGCTGTTCATCCTCGGCGTGATGAGCCTGTTCCTGGTGGTGATCCATCTCGGCTTCGCCAGCGCCACCGCGCTCGCCTCGGCCATGATCCCGATCGTGATCGCGGTGCTCAAGGGCGTGGCGACGCCGGGCATCAACGTCATCGGCATGACCATGCTGCTGCAATTCGTGGTCAGCTTCGGCTTCATCCTGGTGGTGAACGCGCCGCAGAACATGGTCGCCTACGGCACCGAGACCTTCAACGCGCGCGATTTCGTCCGCACCGGCTTCGTGCTGACCATCGTCGCGCTCGCGCTCATGATGCTGCTCGGCGCCACCTACTGGCGCTGGCTCGGTTACGCGTGAGAAAGGGCGATGGGCGCCCATGGGGCCAGGGGCAATGGGCGCCCGTCGAAAACACCGGCGGGGGCGGTAATTGAAGGCAGTTCCATTTGATATGCATCAAGGCTGATTCGGGGCCCTTTGCGGATATTTGTCCGCCCGGGCCCCACGACTTTCAGGCAAGCCAGACAACGGAATAGCAGCATGGCGAACGCGCTCGCTCCTCAGAAAACCATGACTCTCGGCGAAGGCGGCCTGGCGCTGATCTTCGTCGCGCTGGCGATTTTATCCATTGTGGTCGCGGCCAAGGCCCACACGCCGGAATATGCGTTCCATGCCTATCTGTTCACGGCGGCCAGCATCGCCTCGGTATTCGCCGTCATCAACCGCTATTACGAGCGGCCGGCAGAGCCGGCGCCGCTGACCG
>JACQDO010000499.1 GCA_016201085.1 Hyphomicrobiales bacterium
CTCCGCTCGGGCACCCTCTCCCGCAAGGGGAGAGGGGTAGTGAGTTCGTTGCGCGTTTATTTCAAAGCCTTCAAATTCACTCCGGCCGGCGGCGGCATATCGTCGGGCACGAAGAAATCCACCTGCAACGGCTGGCTCGGATCGGCGCGGTAACGGTCGAAGTCGGTCACGCCTTCGCCGGCCAGGAACGTGTCGTCGATCAGGAAGTTGCCGGTGAAGCTCTTGGGCTTATTGAAAATGCGATAGGCCGCCTCCGCCAAAATCTCCGGCTTGCGCGACATGCGCATGATGGCGTCGCCGCCGAGCAGGTTCTTGATGGCGGCGGTGGCAATCGTGGTGCGCGGCCACAGCGCGTTGACCGCGACCTTGCCGCGCTGCTCGCCGGCCAGCCCCAGCACCACCAGGCTCATGCCGAACTTGGCCATGGCATAGGCGGTGGCGGGCGCGAACCATTTCTCCTTCATGTCGAGCGGCGGCGACAGCATCAGGATGTGCGGGTTCGCCGACTTGGCGAGATGCGGCAGCGCGTGTTTCGACACCATGAAGGTGCCGCGCGCGTTGATGCCCTGCATCAGGTCGAAGCGCCGCATATCGGTCTGCGCCACCGGCGTGAGCTGGATGGCGCTGGCGTTGTTGACCACGATGTCGAGGCCGCCGAAATGCGCCGCGGTCTGGTCGAGCGCTTCCTTCACCGCCGCTTCCTCGCGCACGTCGACTTGCAGCGCCAGCGCGCGGCCGCCGGCTTTTTCGATGTCGGCGGCGGCGGTGTGGATGGTGCCTTCCAGCTTGGGGTGCGGCTCCACGGTCTTGGCGGCGATGGCGATATTGGCGCCATCACTGGCTGCCTTGAGCGCGATGGCGAGCCCGATGCCGCGCGATCCGCCGGTGATGAACAAAGTCTTACCCTTGAGCGACATGGATCGGTCCTCGCAATTTCGCCCGCTACGATTGGCGCGTCCCCCACCGATATCACAGCCGCCGCCCGCGCGCGCCCCTTGATCTGCCTCAACACGCGCGGGTGCGCGCGGGCCTTGACTGGCGCCTGAACTATCGGAGGAACGGTCATGGCAGACGCACTTTCCGCGCAAGACCTGCTGGCCGATTTGCGCGAGCAGGCGGCCATGTTGGGGCTCAGCGTGCGCGATGGCGCGCATCGGGAACTGCTGGGCGAGGTCGCATCCATCGGCGCGAAATGGTGGCTGGGCGGTCGCAAGGTGAATTACAAGATGGCGTGCCGGCTGGCGGAGGCCGAGCGCCGGCTGCATTTCCGCGAGGCGGTGGTCGAGAAAAGCTGGGGCATTCCGCCGCCGACGCTGACGGTGGAAAAGACCACGGTGAGCGGCTGGAAACGTTCGGGCGAGCGCACCGATGTCTCGCTTGGCGGTGGCGGCAAGCTCGATTATGCGCGGGTGCGCGAGGCGGTGGAACGGGCGGCGGTCGCCGCCGGCTGGAGATTCCAGCTCGAAGGCGGGCGCATGCCTTAACATTATTTTATTTTGCGCATGATCTTTTCCGAAAACCGGTTCCCATCCCCGATCAAGTCGAGGACGGGCTTTTCGGGATCATGCGCTAGCGCTTCCTTGTCATGAAGGCCATGAAGGCGGCCTGCGCCTCGGCCGATTGCAGGCGGGCCTTGAACTCAACGGCCTCCGCGTCGATGCGCGCGACGATCTCGTCGGGCGCGCCGCGCATCAGCCGGCGCGAGGCCGCCACCGCCTGCGGCGGCAGCGCGGCGATCTCGGCTGCTGCCTTCATCGCCTCGGCTTCGACCGCGTCGGGCGCAACGACCGTGTTCAAGATTCCTGCGGCTTTCGCTTCGTGGGCGGTGAGCGGATGGCCCATCACCAGCAGCGAGAAGGCGCGCGCCGGGCCCATCAGCCGCGGCGCGATCAGGCTGGAGGCGGCTTCCGGCACCAGGCCGAGGGAAACGAATGGCGTGGCGAAACGCGCGTCGTTGGCGGCGACGACGTGGTCGCAATGCATGAGCATGGTGGTGCCGACGCCGATGGCGTTGCCGCACACCGCGGCGACCAGTGGGATTTCGCAGCGCGCCAGCGCGTAGAGGAAGCGCAAAATCGGCTGCCCGAGCGCGCCGCCGGCGCCTGCCGCCGCCAGGAAATCGCCGATGTCGTTGCCGGCGCAGAAGGCGGCGGGCTGGCCGGCGATCAGCAGGCAGCGCACACCCGAATTTCCCGCGGTTTCGATGGCGTCGGCCATGGCGTCGTACATCGCCATGGTCAGCGCGTTCTTCTTCTCCGGGCGGTTCATCCGCACAATGCGGACCGTGCCCTCGTCGGTGACAAGGACCAGGTCAGACATCGTCGAGCGCCGCTTGCGCGTTGTTGATGCTGTCGGCGCCTTCAATGACCGAGCGCTCGAGGCCGCTCGCCTGCACCGCCAGGTTCTCGGCGAAGAAACGCGCCAGCGCGGTGCGCGCGGCGCCGTCGCCCGCGCGTAGCGCAGTGAGCGCCTGCTCGGCCAGCATGCAGCCGCCGGCGGCATTGCCAAACATGCGCAGGTAGGGCGTGGCTCCGGCCAGCGCCGCGTCGGAGGATTTCTGCGCCAGCAGCCACTGCGTCGCGCGCGCCAGACTCTCGACCGCCTCGCCCAGCCGCGCCGCGGTGGCGCCGAAACCGGTGACATTGCTGGCTGCCACCTGCTGCACCGTGCCGCGCAGCTCATCCAGATAACCGGCGACGATGTTGCCGCCGTCGAGCGGAATTTTGCGCGTCACCAGGTCGATGGCCTGGATGCCGTTGGTGCCTTCGTAGATCGCGGCGATGCGCGCGTCGCGGTAATGCTGGGCGGCGCCGGTCTCCTCGATGAAGCCCATGCCGCCATGCACCTGCACGCCGAGGGAAGCCACCTCGATGCCGATATCGGTGGAGAAGGCCTTGGCGACCGGTGTCAACAGCGAGGCGCGCTCGTGCGCCGCCTTGCGTACCGCTTCGCTCTTGCCGCGATGGGCGCGATCGAGCGCCACGCCGGTCGCGTAGCAGATGGCGCGCGCCGCGCCGGTCAGCGCGCGCATGGTCAGCAGCATGCGCTTGACGTCGGGGTAAGAGAAGATGGCGCTGCCCATCTGCTTGCGCTCGCGCGCATAATTCATGGCTTGCTGCGTCGCCAGTTCGGCCACCGCCACGCCCTGCAGGCCGACCGCCAGCCGCGCGCGGTTCATCATGGTGAACATGCAGGCCATGCCCTTGTGCTCCTCGCCGATGAGGAAGCCGACGGCGCCGCCTTTGTCGCCGTAGTTCATGGTACAGGTGGGCGAGGCATGGATGCCCATCTTGTGCTCGATCGAATGCGCGCGCACGTCGTTGCGCGTGCCGTCCGGCATCAGCTTCGGCACCAGGAACAGCGAGATGCCTTTGGTGCCGGCCGGTGCATCGGGCAGCCGGGCCAACACGAAATGGATGATGTTATCCGTGAGATCATGCTCGCCATAGGTGATGAAGATCTTGGAGCCGCTGATGCGGTAGCTGCCGTCGCCGGCACGTTCGGCTTTGCTGCGCAGCGCGCCGACATCGGAGCCGGCCTGCGGCTCGGTCAGCTGCATGGTGCCCATCCACTCGCCGCTCACCAGTTTGCCGAGGTATTGCCGCTTGAGTTCGTCGGTGCCATAGGCGGCGAGCGCGTCGACCCCCGCCATGGTCAGCGCCGGGCCGATGCCGAAGGCCATGGAGCCCGAATTCCACATCTCGATGCAGGCGGCGTTGAGCGCCAGCGGCAGCCCCTGGCCGCCCCATTCGGCCGGCGCGGCAAGGCCGTTCCAGCCGGCCGCGGCCCAGGCGGTATAGGCCTCCTTCCAGCCCGGCGGCGTGGTGACCGCGCCGTCCTTGAACGGGGTGCCGAATTTGTCGCCGACCCGGTTGAGCGGGGCGATCACCTCGCTGGCGAAGCGGCCGGCCTCTTCCAGCACGGAATCGACGGTTTCCTCGTCGAGGTCGCCATAGAGCCCCTCGGCCAGCGCGGCCTTGAGCCCGGCGGCGTGTTTGAGCGCAAAAGCGATGTCGGCAACCGGGGCGCGGTAGGTCATGGGTCGCATCCTAGTGCAGGAGCCGCAGGCGTGGAAACCGGGCTTGGAGGCACCGGCGCGCCTCTCCATATCCATAAATATTGCCGCGCGCGAGCGTTGATCGGGCAGGGCGGCGCCGCTATGGTCCGGCCGCCGTGCGTGGGTTTACAGCCGGCGCGGCGGTTTCACGTGCGGCGCATGATCCCGAAAAGCATGTCCTCGACTTGATCGGGGATGGGAACCGGTTTCCCGCCGGAGCCTGTGCTCGGGCCGGCCAAAGGCCGGACCCGAGTGCGAAGCCCGCTTCGGCGGGCGAAGGA
>JACQDO010000496.1 GCA_016201085.1 Hyphomicrobiales bacterium
CCCATCCTGCTCGCCGGCGGCGCCGGCACGCGTCTCTGGCCGGTTTCGCGCGACGCCCTGCCCAAGCAGTTTCTGCCCCTGATCGGCACCAAGTCGACCTATCAGGAAACCCTGCTGCGCGTGCAGGATGCGATGTTCGCACCGCCGATCGTGATCACCGGCCCGAATTTCCATTTCTTCGCCCGCCGCCAAGCCGAGGAGGTCGGCGTCGATGCGACCGTCGTCATCGAGCCGCTGCGGCGGGATTCGGCGCCGGCCATCGCCGCCGCCACCGCGGTGGCACGGCAGCGCGACCCGGACGCGGTGGTGCTGGCGCTTGCCGCCGATCACATCATCCTCGACGTGGAGAAATTCCGCGCCACCTGCCTCGCCGGCCGCGCGGCGGCGGAAGACGGGCACATCGTCACCTTCGGCATCAAGCCGACCGAACCGAAAACCAGTTACGGCTATATCCTGCCGGGCGAGCCGATCGGCAAGAACGGCGTGCACGCGGTCAAGAGCTTCGTGGAAAAGCCGGACGCCGCCACGGCCGCGCGCTATGTGCGCGACGGCTATCTGTGGAATTCCGGCAATTTCCTGTTCCGCGCCGACGTGATGCTGACGGAAGTCGCGCGTCTTGAGCCGCAGATGGCGGAAGCGATCGAAGCCGCGGTCAACAACGCCAGCAACGATCTCGGCTTCCTGCGCTTGCAGCCGGACGCCTTCGCGCGCGCGCCGACGAAATCGATCGACTATGCGGTGATGGAGAAGACCGACCGCGCCGCCGTGGTTGAGGGCTCCTTCCGCTGGTCGGATATCGGCAGTTGGGATGCACTGTTCGACATCACGCCGCGCGACGCCGACGGCAATGTCGTGCAGGGCCCGGTGGTGGCCATCGATGCCAAGGACTGCGTGATCCACTCGGACGGCAGGCTCACGACCGCCATCGGCATCAAGGATATGGTGGTGGTGAGCACATCCGACGCGGTGATGGTGGTGCCGCGCGCGCGTTCGCAGGAGGTCAAACAGCTGGTCGACAAGCTCAAGGCCGCCAAGCGCGCCGAGGCGACCGACCACAAGCGCGTGCACCGGCCCTGGGGCTATTACGAGTCGATCGACATGGGCGAGCGCTTCCAGGTCAAGCGCATCGTCGTCATCCCCGGCGGCATCCTGTCGCTACAGAAGCACCGCCACCGCTCGGAGCACTGGGTGGTGGTGAAGGGCACCGCCGAGGTCACCGTCGGCGATCAAGTGCGTGCGGTGCACGAGAACGAGTCTATCTATATCCCCATCGGCAGCGTCCACCGCATGGCCAACAAGGGCAAGATTCCGCTCGAGCTGATCGAGGTACAGACCGGCAGCTATCTCGGCGAGGACGACATCGAGCGCATCGAGGATGTGTATAAGCGGAGCTGAGGTTTCGCGGCGTACGCACTCCCCTCTCCCCTTGCGGGAGAGGGGAAGAGACCGCCACCGCCGTTCTGAAAACTCTTACGCCTTCAACGCCCTGCGCACGGCATCGATAATGCGGTCCTGCGTCGGTGCGTCGAGATAGGCATGCATCGGCAGGCTGATGACTTCCGCCGCCAGTCGCTCGCTCACCGCGACGCCGCCCTGGCCCACCGGATAGCTCTTGTAGGCCTGCTGCTTGTGCAGCGGGATCGGATAGTAGATCGCGGTCGGAATGCCTTCGGCCTTCAGCGCGGCTGCGAGCGCGTCGCGCTTGCCGGCGGCAAGACGCAGCGTGTATTGCGCCCACACCGAGGTGAGGCCGGCCGGCACGCTCGGCACGATCGCAACATCGGCCAACGCTTCGCCGTAGCGGCGGGCGACTTTATCGCGCGCGTCGATTTCCTCGGGGAAGATTTTCAGCTTCTCGCTCAGCACCGCCGCCTGCATGGTGTCGAGGCGCGAGGCCAGCCCAATGCGCACATTGTCGTATTTGTCGCTGCCCTGGCCGTGCACGCGCAGACTGCGCATGGCATCGGCGAGCGCGTCGTCGTCGGTCATCACCGCGCCGCCGTCGCCATAGCAGCCCAAGGGCTTCGCCGGAAAGAAGCTGGTGGCGGTGGCATGGCCGAAGATGCCGAGCCGGCGGTTGTCGGTGCTGGCGCCGAAAGCTTGCGCGGCGTCGTCCAATATCAACAGGCCCTCCGCCTTGGCGGCGGCGGCCAGCGCGGCGTGGTCGGCCGGCAGACCGAACAGATCGACCGGAATGAGCGCCTTCGGCGTCAGGCCGGCGGCCTTGGCGGCGGCGACCGCGCCGGGAATTCCCTTCACGTCGATATTGAAGGTGGCGGCATCGACATCGACGAATACCGGCGTGGCGCCGACCAGCGCCGCCACTTCGGCGGTGGCGCAGAAGGTGAACGAGGGACAGATCACCGCGTCGCCCGGCCCGATACCCAGCGCGCGCAAGCCCAGCACCAGTGCGTCGGTGCCGCTGGCGCAGGTCACGACATGCTTGGCGCCGCAGAAGGCGGCCATTTCCGCTTCGAAGGCGCGCACTTCCGGCCCGAGGATGAACTGGCAGTGATTGAGGACGCGGGTGACCGCGTCATCGACGGCGTGGCCTAGACGGCGGCGCTGCGCGGCCAGATCGATGAAAGGAATGGGCGGCAGATTGGGGCGTAAATTCATCGAAATGTCCGAAAAAACAGGAACCCGCGGCGCTAGCCGGCGACCAAACTCGGAGCCTTGCGCTTGGCCGGCGCAACGGTGGCCGGCCGCGAGGCCAGACACTGCGTGGCGATCTCGAGGCTGGCCACGGCTTCCTCGCCGGTCACCGCAGGAGCCGCACCCGAGCGCACCGCGCGCAGGAACGCCAGCAGTTCGGCGCGCAACGGCTCGGCATGACCGACCGAGAGATGCCGCATCGAATAGCTGCCGTCCGGCTGGAAGCCGAAACATTCCGTGACCTGGCGCGTCAGCAGGTCGCCCTGGACGTATTTGCCACGGGTGGCGACGGTGACGTTACGCGCCTTGAACGGGGTCAGCCAGTTGGTGTTGATGTGCGCCAGCACGCCGGAGGCGGTGCGGAACTGCAGCAGCGCGATATCCTCGCGCTCGGCCACCGCGCTGGAGAGTTGCGGCTGCACCTCGACGATGTCGCTGTCGGTGAACCAGCGGATCAGATCGATGTCGTGCACGGCGAGGTCGATCACCACGCCGACATTCGACATGCGCGGCGGGAACGGTCCGACGCGGGTGATGGCGATGGACAGAATATCCTCGTTGCGGATGGCTTCCTTGATCGCCTCGACCGCCGGATTGAAGCGCTCGACATGGCCGACCATCAATGTGAGTCCGGCGCGGCGCGCGGCATTGATGATCTCGCGGCCTTCCTCGACCGTCGAAGCGATCGGCTTTTCCACCATGACGTGGACGCCGCGCGCGATGGCCGCGAGCGCAATATCGCGATGCAAATGGGTGGGCGCCGCGATGGTGATGGCGTCGACCTGCAAGTCGAGCAATTCGCCGGCATCGGTGACGGCGGTGCAACCTAAGGTGCGGGCGACGAAATCGGCCTGTTCCCGCTCCTGTTCCATGCCCTCGAGCCGGCTTTCCCGGTCATCATTTGTCGTCCTGCCGACGTAGCCGGTCGACCGCCACGACTCAAGTGCGATTGTCCTAAGCTGCGCGCGGCTGACCTATGGCGCGGCCGAGTTCAGCCGGCGGCTGACGGCCGCGATCCCTGACGACGGCCTCCTCCAGGCGCCGGCGGAGATCCGGCGGATAGGGCGCCGAACGCCGCGTTGCGAGGTCGACGTTGAGGCCAAGGAACTCTATAGTCGCCGCTCGGTAGTTTTTCTCCGCATGATACATCTCAAGAAAGTATCTGAGTTTCCGCTCGCTCGCGTCGACCACCCAGCACGCGAA
>JACQDO010000506.1 GCA_016201085.1 Hyphomicrobiales bacterium
CATCCAGGTGCTGAAGCCGATCTCGCCGCTCGCCTGGATGCCGCTCGCGCTCTACACGATCAAGGATTCCTCGATCTCGGCGATCTTCGTGATCTTCATCTGCTCGGTCTGGCCGATGCTGCTCAACACCGCTTTCGGGGTGGCGAGCGTGCGCAAGGAGTGGATCAACGTCGCGCGCACGCTCGAGGTCGGCACGTTAAGGCGCGCCTTCACGGTGATCCTGCCGGCGGCAGCGCCGACGATCCTGACGGGCATGCGCATCTCCATCGGCATCGCCTGGCTCGTGATCGTCGCCGCCGAAATGCTCGTCGGCGGCACCGGCATCGGCTACTTCGTGTGGAACGAGTGGAACAATCTGTCGATCACCAATGTAATCATCGCAATCCTGATGATTGGGCTCGTCGGCATGCTGCTCGACCAGGTCCTCGCGCGCTTCACGCGCATGGTCACGTTTCCGTAGTAGGGGCGATGACCGAAAAATTCATCTCCATCGAAGGCATCGCCAAGCGTTATCCCGGCGCGAGCGGCAGCACGACAACGGTGTTCGAAAATCTGTGGCTGTCGATGGCACGCGGCGAGTTTTGCTGCGTCATCGGCCATTCCGGCTGCGGCAAGACCACCGTGCTCAACATCCTTGCCGGCCTGGATACGCCGAGTGAGGGCGCTGTCATCGTCGACGGGCAGGCGATCGAAGGCACAAGTCTCGATCGCGCCGTGATCTTCCAGAGCCATGCGCTATTGCCCTGGCGCACGGTGCTGGGCAACGTCGCCTACGCCGTCACCTCCAAATGGCGCAAATGGGACCGCGCCAAGGTGAAGGCGCACGCGCAAAAATTCATCGATCTCGTTGGTCTCACCGGCTCCGAGCACAAGCGTCCCTCGGAACTGTCAGGCGGCATGAAACAGCGCGTCGGCATTGCGCGTGCGCTGTCGATCACGCCAAAGATCATGCTGATGGACGAGCCGTTCTCGGCGCTGGACGCGCTGACCCGCGGCACGCTGCAGGACGAGGTGCGGCGCATTTGTTTGGAGACCGGGCAGACCGCGTTCATGATCACCCACGACGTGGACGAAGCGATTTACCTCGCCGACAAGATCTTTCTGATGACCAACGGACCCGGCGCGGTGCTGGCAGAGGTCGTTGAAAATCCGCTGCCGAAGGATCGCGGCCGAACGGATCTGCATCGCCATCCGCTCTACTACGCGCTGCGCAACCACATCATCGATTTCCTGGTGACGCGCAGCAAGACTTTTGCCGCCGAGAAGCCCGATCACGATCCGCGCAGTGTGCCTGTCGTGCAGATCGGCAAGCCGGGATTGTCGATCGCGGCGAGCGGCGAAGAACAACGACAGACTCGGATACCCGGGACCAGTCCCGGTTTGACTGCCTAGAAGGGAGCCCCTGACATGAAACGCGAAGACCTCACCGAAAAGCTGCTCGACATCAAGCGCGAGAAGGGCTGGAGCTGGAAACACATCTGCGAAAAGATCGGTGGCTATTCCGAGGTGCTGATCGTCGGTGCGATCATGGGCCAGATGAAATTGACCAAGCCGCAGGCCGCCAACGCCGGCGAGTTGTTCGGCCTGTCGAAGGCGGAGACTGCCATGCTCAACGAGGTGCCGATGCGCGGCACCGGCACGCCGATGCCGCCGACCGATCCCCTGATCTACCGCTTCTACGAGATGGTGATGGTCAATGGCCCGGCCTGGAAGGCGCTGATCGAGGAAGAGTTCGGCGACGGCATCATGTCGGCGATCGACTTCGACATGACGATCGACCGCCAGCCCGATCCGAAGGGCGACCGCGTCAAGATCGGCATGACCGGCAAGTTCCTGCCGTTCAAGTACTACGGCGCGACGGGGAATGCGCAGACGTATGGGTATAAGGAGGAGTAGCGCGCTGCGCTCACTGTTGTCATCGCCGGGCTTGTCCCGGCGATCCCGATGAGTTGAGCACAGTGCTTCCCTAAGCGGGATGGCCGGGTCAAGCCGGTCAAGCCCGGCCATGACAGCGGAGATTGAGGCGATGGCATCGGTCCACCGCACCTACCTGAAGAAACCCGGCTTCCGCCTCGGCATCTACGTCTGCAAGGACGCCGAGATCGTCGACTTCGCCGCGCCGCACGGCGTGTTCTCGGTGGCGCGGCGGTTCGACCCGGAGCTCGACGCATTCATCATCGCCGAGGCGCTGCGGCCGGTGCAGGCGCAGGCCGGCTTCACCGTGCTGCCGAACTACGGATTTTCCGACGCGCCCGACATGGATGCGTTCCTGATCCCGGGCGGCTTCGGTCTGCGCCAGGAGATCAACAACGGCCGCCTGCACGCCTTCATCGGCGCGCTGCCGGAGAAGACGCTGCTCGTGAGCGTGTGCACCGGCTCGTGGGTCTACGGCCGCATGGGGCTGCTCGACGGCAAGGCCGCGACCAATAGGAAGGAGCCGGATCGCGTGGAGGCTTCACCCGGCGGCAAGGTGCCGATCGATCGCCTCGCCGAGATCGCGCCGAAGTGCCGCATCAGCCGCGCCCGCGTGGTCGACGCCGGCCGCATCATCACCGGCGGCGGCATCTGCTCGGGCATGGAGGTTGGCTTTCACTTGCTGCGCCGCGCCGGCTACGACGAGAATTTCATCTCCGAGGTCGCGCGCATCATGGAGTACAGCGCGGCGTATGCCGGCTATCGGGATGATATCGAATACGACGGCTTGTAGGGCGCAATAAGCGCGCCTATTGCGCCGTGCCGGCGCAATAGCGAAACGCATTGCGCCATTTCAGCTTCGATCGCTTCGACGGCGCAATGCGTTTCGCTGCGCTCCACTTATTGCGCCCTACGGGCTCGAACCATGGGGCCGCCCTCGTCCTTCGAGATGGCCGCTTCGCGGCCTCCTCACAAGAAACTGAGAACAAAATTCCTGGAGAAACACGAAATTGAGAATTCTATTCACCTAACGACGACCCGTCGGACTGTCGGCGGTTTCATCCGCGGCGGGTCGGCGCGCCGGTTGGTAACTCAGATCCTATGGGGTGGCGGGTGGTCAGGAGGTTAGGATTGGTTTTGTACCACCATCCAAACCTCGGAGATCAAGATGATGAAGCTCGATCCTA
>JACQDO010000507.1 GCA_016201085.1 Hyphomicrobiales bacterium
ATGGCGATGATCCGCCAGGTGCAGGCGGAAGGAAAGCGCTTCCGACTCTACTACGTCACGCGCTCGCCGGAGACGACGGCGTTCATGGGCGAGCTGAGCAAGCCCGAATTCAAGGACAGGATCGTCATCCATCATGATCATGGCGACCCTGCTCGCTCGCTCGATCTCAAGCCGGTGCTGGCCGAGCGCAAGAATCGCGAACATCTGTATTGCTGCGGGCCGCGTCCGCTGATGGAGGCGGTACGCGACATGACCGGCCACTGGTCGCAGGCGGCCGTGCATTTCGAA
Source organism: Hyphomicrobiales bacterium (assembly GCA_016201085.1). GTDB lineage: Bacteria > Pseudomonadota > Alphaproteobacteria > Rhizobiales > Xanthobacteraceae > Pseudolabrys. The sequence goes on from JACQDO010000507.1 coordinate 289, forward strand.
GCCTTCAGCGATGCCGACATCCACAAGGCGACCGACAAGGCGTTCAGGGTCAAGCTGGCGAAGTCGGGCGATGTCGTCGAGGTGCCGGCGGACAAGACGATCCTGGAAGTCCTGCGCGAACACGGCCTCGATGTGCCGAGTTCCTGCGAAACCGGCACCTGCGGGACTTGCCGCAGCAAATTGCTGGCCGGGCAAGCCGACCATCGCGACCTGGTGCTGGCCGCGCACGAACGCGACGACAACATCATGATCTGCGTCTCGCGCGCAAAGAGCGACGAGATCGTTATCGACCGTTAAATCCGGCTCAGCGCGCCAGCATCCCCGCCTTGCCTTTCGACCAGCGCTGGAACTCGGTTTCCAACAAGGCGACGTGCTCCGCCTCTTCGGCTGCCAGCTCGCGGTAGAGCTCATGCTCGGCCGATCCGTTCGGCACCGTCCTGGCGCGCTCGTTGAAGAACGCCACCGCGCGCTTCTCGAATACGATGGCGGCGCGGAATAGCGTTTCCGGATTGTCGATCTTGCCCTCGACACCGGCCTGGATCGCCGCCAGGTCGACACGGAAGCCGTCGCTCGAATCGGGCGCTTGCACGTGATAACGCCGCGACAGCGTGTCCATGTGCTCATGCTCCATCGCGGAGAATTTCGTGAACAGGGCCTTGAGGACGGGATCTTCGACCCGGGCGGCGGCGCGGTCGTAAAACGCCTTGCCACCCAGTTCGATCTGGAAAGCGATACGGATGGCGTTCACCGAGTTCTCGTCGGATATGCCGGGACGCGCCAGCATTTTGAGGTTTCCCCCGCAATGCGGGCACATCCCGTAGGGAAAGGCGAAGCCTTCGCTCACTTTGGCGCAGCTATCGCAGCGCCACTCCAACCTCGCCTCCGCGCAGCAGATGTAGGACTCCTCACCCTCCAGCGGCTGATGACACTTGGGGCATATGCCGGTTCCTTGCATGATCATCATCCTTCTATACCGATTGTGTCCATCACGTGCCTGCGGCCGGCGCAATTGGCGCCGGCGGCTCGGCGGGGATTTGCGGCGCAAGACTGCCGACGGGCGCGCCGGGCACAAAGGCGTTCATGTCTTCCGTGATGACCGGCCACCGCGCCTTGGCCATCTGTAGCCAGGCGCCGATCGCCTTGGCGGCGCGACGGCCGGCGCCCATGGCCAGGATCACGGTGGCGCCGCCGGTGACAATGTCGCCGCCGGCGAAGATGCCCGGCAGATTGGTGCTTTGCGTAGCATTGTCGGCGGCGATATTGCCCCACTTGTTGAGGCTGAGGTTGGGCGTGGCCTGGCCGATGATGGGATTGGGCTTGGTGCCGAGCGCATAGATCACGGTATCGCATTCGAGATCGATGAATTCCGGTAACGGCACCGGCTTGCGGCGGCCCCGCTCATCGGGCTCGCCCAACATCATCTTTTGCACCTTCATGCCGCGCACATTGCCGTCCGCGTCGAGCAGGATTTCGACCGGCGCATGCAGAAAGAAGAACTCGACGCCTTCTTCCTTGGCATGACGCAGTTCCTCGATGCGCGCCGGCGCCTCCGCCTCGGAGCGGCGATAGACACAGCGCACTTTCGGGACGCCGAGCCGCCTGGCCACGCGCAAGCAATCCATCGCGGTGTTGCCGGCACCGATGACGACGACGCTTTTTCCGTAGCTGATCGGGGTGGCGAGATAGGGGAAGCGGTCGCCGCCCATCAAATTGACGCGCGTCAGGAATTCGTTGGCCGAATAGACCTGGCCGGCGTACTCGCCAGGGATGCCGAGGAAGCTCGGCGCGCCGGCGCCCGCCGCGACGAACACGGCGTCATAGCCCATCTTTCCGGTGAGATCGGGAAGCGTGAAGGTTCGGCCGATCACTTTGTTGATTTCGAAGCGCACGCCCATGTCCTTGAGACGCTGCACCTCGCGGTCGATGATGTCGCGCGGCAGCCGAAAGCTCGGGATGCCGTATTGCAGCACGCCGCCCAAAACGTGCAGCGCCTCGAAAACCGTGACGCTGGCGCCAAACCGCACGAGATCGGCGGCGGCGGCAAGCCCGGCCGGTCCGGAGCCTACGATCGCCACCTTGCCGAGCGGATGCTCGATCGTGGGCGGAGCGGCCTTGGGCGGCCGCGCGTGATCGCCGATGAAGCGTTCAAGGCGGCCGATCGCGACCGATTCCAGCTTGGGGTTCTTGCTGCGCACCAGGACGCATTGCGCTTCGCATTGCGATTCCTGCGGACAGACCCGACCGCAGATGGAGGGGAACATGCTGGATTCGTAGATCGTTGCCAGCGCGCCATCGACATCGCGCACCAGCAGCTTGCGAATGAAAGTCGGAATGTCGATGCTGACGGGACAGCCGGCGATGCAGGTGGGCTTGGAACATTGGATGCAGCGTTCGGATTCCCGCAGCGCGTCCGCGATCGAATAACCGAGATTGACTTCCTTGAAATTGCTGACGCGCTCGCCCGGCTCGCGTTCCGGCATGCGCACCTGTTCGCGCTCGAGCGCGGCGTATTTCTTGTAATTGCGCTTGCCGTCGACGACGAGCTGCTTTTCCACCTTGCAGACGTGTTCGAAGTCTTCGTTGGCCAGCGCCTCCTGGCTCTTGAACCGCTTCTGCCGAGCGTACAGCTCCTTGAAATCGACCTTGTGGCCGTCGAAGTCGGGACCGTCGACGCAGGCGAATTTGACTTCGCTTCCGACCGTCACGCGGCACGAACCGCACATGCCGGTGCCGTCCACCATGATGGTGTTGAGCGACACCATGGTCTTGACGCCGAACGGCCGGGTCGCCTCAACGCAGGCATGCATCATTGGCAGCGGACCGATGGCGATCACAAGCTCGGGATTGTCGCGCGCCGCAACCTCCTGAAACGCGGCGGTGACCAGACCTTGCCGGCCATAGCTGCCGTCATCCGTGCATATGATCAGCTCGTCGGCGTATTTACTGAATTTGTCCTCCCAGAACACCAGGTCCTTGGTGCGGAAACCCATGATCGCGGTGGTGCGATTGCCGGCCTCCTTGAACGCCCGCAATTGCGGAAAGACCGGCGCGACGCCCAGTCCGCCGCCGACCAGAACCACGTGTCCGACCTTCTCGATATGTTGCGGCAAGCCGAGCGGCCCGACAAAATCCTGAAATTGATCGTCTTGTTTGAAGTTATCGCGCATCTCCTGCGTCGTCTTGCCGAGCGTCTGGACCACCATGGTGATGGTGCCGCGCTCGCGATCGTAATCGGCGACGGTCAACGGAATGCGCTCGCCGCCCTCGTAAAGGCGAAGCATGACGAAGTGGCCGGGCTGAGCCGATTGCGCGATATCGGGCGCACGAACTTCCCAGAGGAAGGTCGTATTGGAAAAGCTCTCGCGACGAACGATCGGATACATTCCCCACCTTCGTTGGAAGTGTACGGAGACGCGGAAAGAAATCGCAGCTTTCCCCGCACCGCGGCCGATGTCGACAAGCATCGTTTCCGTTCGCGGCAGTGGCGGGTCGAAATGCGATCTATCGCAAAACGCTCCAAACGCGCCCGGCGCTATGCAACCGATTCATTTGAATCGCGAACAGAACATTGTTCTCGTTACGAACGCGCCCGATAATCTGCCCCAATGTCGGAACTTAATCCCTGTAGTATTGACATTACCGCATACATTGAACGCTACTCTTGACAACAATCAAGCGATGAACATTTGCCGGCGGATGGAGTTGCACAGCTCACGCAAGAGATTCGACCGATGAAGGAGCGCGCCGAAATTAGCGCTGGATGCTGCGCAGATAAGCGGCGGCGGCGTGGGCATCGTCTTCGCTGAATTTGAATTCCGGCATGCCGGGATGCGTGGAAGAGATGCCGCGCTCGAGCAGGCGCGGAAACTGGTCGAGATCGAAGTTGCGGCCGAGCTGACTGAACGGCGGCGCACGGTGCGAAACGCCGGTTCTTCCGATGGCGTGACATGGCGTGCAAAATTCCTGCAGCAGTGCGCGTCCGCGTCGTATCTGGTCTTGCGCATGCGCGGTATTGACCAGGCTTATCGACGCCAGCAGACCGAGGACAAGCGATAGAAACGTGCGTGGCAGATGTTTCATGGCAAATCCTCTCCCCGCGGAAACCATTGCACGCCGTCCGGGACAAAACAGCAACCACTTATATTGTTGAAATTTCCCCCCGGCTTTATGGCGCTGCCTGCTGTTCAACCGTGCGGCGGACAAGCAACTCACATCGAAGAAGCCCTGTCACCGTCTATATCAATCAATGTCATTCGCCACCGCAGCGACGATGTAAACGCTTCCGAGTGAAAAAACTTCGAAGCAAAACAATTGATGCAAATCAATTCCGCTTTGCTTAACTATTTGAAAATAGGAAACGGCACACTTACTCTGGGTCAAACCATCGTTGTTCGGCCGCAAACGGTCTTGCGCGGTTTCATTCGGGTTGCGAGGAGAGCTAAGTTTGGATAGCGGCCTGGGCCTGCATGGGGCGCGCGATGCGACCACCGATACGTAATTGCTTGGTCTATTTGGTGGTCATGCTTGCCTGCGTGGCCGGTACGTCATCGGCCGGCGCGCAGATTGCCTCGTCTGAAACTCTCGATTTTATTGAGCCACCCGATACGGAGCACATAACTAACGACGACGAGGCGGTCGACCCGGATATTTATCGACAATTGCCGTCAGTCGACCGACATCGCGCGTTTCTGCCGGTCTCTGTCGACCTGACAAGTCGCATGCCCTTTCCGGGCGATCAGGGGCGCTTGGGTTCGTGCCAGGCCTGGGCCACCGCCTACGCCGCGCGCAGTTACTATACGGCGAAGAACGAAGCGCGAGATCTCCGCGAATCGCAAAATGTACCGAGTCCTAATTACGTTTTTCATTTGGCGCGCGATTTAAATAAATCCTGCGATGCGGGTTCGAACGTCCTCAAAACCGTCGAGATCCTCAAAAAGGGCGCCTTGTCTCTTGCCGAATATCCTTACAGCTCCGAGTGTGCCGCACCGCCGCCGCCGCAAGTTGTCGCCAAAGCCTCCGATTTTCGCGTGCTGGGTTATCAAAAAGTCGATTTCAAGAATCTCGACGACATCAAAGGTCAGCTCTATCGATCCAACCCCGTCATTATTTCATTTGCGTCCAGCTTTGGCGGCGGCCCCGCCGTCAGCCCTAACTCCACCGCCCCCGCCACTCCTTTCACTAGATTGAAGGGCGATCAAACTTATAACGATCCGTCCATCGATTTCAGAGGCAAGGACGAATCGAAATTCGGTTGGCATGCGATGGTCATCGCCGGTTACGACGATCGCCGGCAAGCATTTCGATTGGTGAACTCATGGGGCCAACGATGGGGCGATCGTGGCTATTTGTGGCTGAGCTACGATCTTGTGCCAAGGCGCATACGCGCTGCGGGAATTCTCCAAGTAGCCGAGGCCAGGCGATCGCCGCCGATTCAACCGCAGCCAAAGGTGGTGCAGCTTCAGCCGCAGCCTCCGGCGCCGGCGCCGCCACAGCCGAAGCCAAAACCGCCGCAGCCTCCTGCGCCACAGCCGCAGCCTCCCGCGCCGCAACCGCTGCCACCCGCGCCGCAGCCGCAACCTCCTGCACCGCAGCCGCTACCTCCCGCGCCGCAGCCCCCTGCACCGCAGCTGCTACCACCGGCACCGCAGCCACAGCCGCCTGCTCCGGGGCCAAGAGCGCAGCTTTCCGATCTGCAAAACTTGTCATGCGGCAAAGTTGCCGCTGAAAGGCTCGGTGGCAGCACCGTCCTGTCGGGATATGTATCGTCACAAGCGGACCTCGAATTGGTCAAGCGGGTCGCCGATAATGGCATCAACACATCGCTCGGCAATCTCGTCGTGGCGCCGTGGCCGCAATGCGAAGCGCTGCAAACTTTGGAAAAGCCGCTGACCGAGGACGATCTGCCCAAGATCGCGATTGGGGCGGATGAATTCCGCGGCGGCGACACGCTGCGCATCGAAATTCAGTCGCCGGCCCAGATCAGTTATCTATACATCGCTTATATCCAGGCCGACGGATCCGTGGTCAATCTAGCCCAGCCGACAGGGCTGGTGCCGCAACCGACGCTGCCTAACACCACATTGGTCTTTGGCGATGGCATGGCGGGTCGGGCCAAGTTCACGGTGGGCCCGCCGTACGGACGAGAAATGATTATCGCCCTCGCCTCGCGTAGCCCCTTATTTGAGGACAGACTGCCGGCCGATCAAACCGAGCGGGAATTCCTTACGGCGCTGCGGCGGGCGCTGATCTACAAGCCCTCCGCCGACCTGCCCGACCGTGAGATTAGTGCTGCGATCACCACCTTACAAACGCGAGCGAGGTAGTCATGAAATCGCTTGTTACGATTTTCTTGGGCGTCGCTCTGGCTTTATACACCCTGCCGCTATCGGCCAGCGACGTTTCGCAAGAAGACATCGTCTGCAAATTGGATCCAAATTGCGCGAAGACCAAGAAACCGCTGACCCGCAGTCTCTCGCGCGGTATTTCGTCGAGCGGCGGCGCACCCGAGCAAGGACCGCCCTCCGTCGATCTCTATGTTAATTTTGCTTATGACTCCGCGGACCTGACTTCGGACGCACGCATCACGCTGAATCAGCTCGGAGGAGCACTGCGCGACCCGCGTCTTGAGGGTTTTGCTTTCATGATCGAGGGACACACCGACGCCAAAGGCAGCGCCGAATACAATCAGAAACTGTCGGAAAGACGGGCCGCGGCGGTGAGGCAATATCTGATTGCGCAATTCGGGCTGGCGCCGGCACGGCTATCGTCTGTCGGCTACGGCAAGTCGCGGCTGCTTAGACCGGATCAACCGGAAGACGGCGTCAATCGTCGCGTCCGCGTCGTCAATACGACCGCGACCAGTCAGCGTTAGTATTTCGCCGCAGATATTTGAACCGAATGTTATCGAGGCGGCTACTTTGTCGGCTTCCACTCGCTGGCGAGCTTCTGCGCTTCGGCGATCTGCGCGGGCGTCATACCGCCCGCAACCAGGTCTCGATTTTTTACCGCCCCTTGATTGCCCTGCGCCGCCGATAGGCTGAACCACATATGGGCGTGGACAGTATCCTTCGGCACGCCTTGGCCATTGCGGTACATGTCTCCGAGAAGATTCTGGCCTCTTGCGTCGCCTTTGTCCGCAGCAAGGCGGTACCACTTCACCGCCTCGGCATCGTTCTTCGGCGCACCCTGACCTGAGGCGTACATGATCCCGAGATTGACTTGGCCACTGGCGTGACCCTGATCGGCGGCCTTGCGGTACCACGCCATCGCCTGAGCATCGTCCGCCAAGGCTGCTATCGAACCTCGCTCGTACATGAACCCAAGATTGAACTGGGCGTTGGCGTTGCCTTGGTCCGCGGACTTGCGATACCACCGCATCGCCTCGGCATCGCTCTGCGGCACGCCATGGCCCATGCGGTACATGTTCCCGAGATTGTTCTGGGCGATGGGTCGGCCTTGGTCGGCGGCTTTCCGATACCACTTCGCAGCCTCGGCGAAGTCTTTCGGCACACCCAAACCGTTGTTGTACATCAACCCAAGATTGGTCTGCGCGGCGGCGTTGCCCTGCTCTGCCAGCGGTCGATAAAGCCTCAGTGCGGTCGCGTAGTCGCGTCTGTTTTGTGCGGCAAGAGCATCTTCAAACGGACCTGCGGCCACGGGCGCAACAAAGTTCAGCAGCAGGATGACCGCGGCAACGATGGCCTGAAACATGGAGATCATGCCTCTCGCCTTCCACAAAGATGCAAACCCATATCGAACAGTGTCGTGAGACATCATCAGTTCTTACTGACCAAGACCACTTCCCCCAACAACGACGAATTGGTCCACGGTCTTTGTTTTCCCTCGGTCGCCTTGAAAACATCGGCACGCACGCGGGTCAGCATCGCGTTGATCTCCAGGCCGGGAGTGGCAATGTGCTTGACCAGCGCCGTCGTGAACGGGCTGTTCTCGCCGTCCCCA
>JACQDO010000508.1 GCA_016201085.1 Hyphomicrobiales bacterium
CCGGGTGAGGGGTCAGTGCCTCATGAGAGTCAGACCCCTCACCCGCCTCGCTCACTTACGTTCGCCCGGCACCCTCTCCCGCAAGGGGAGAGGGGAAGAAAGAAACTCACGCCACCTTCTTCCCCCACAGCCGGCTCGAAGCGATATCGGCGCCCTGGCGGATCGAGCGCAGCTTCAGCCACACCGCCGGCTCGATTACCAATTCCCGGTTCGTGAAGGTACCGAAGCCGCAGTCGGTCGAGGCGATCACCCGCTCGCGCTCGCCGACGACACGCACCGCTTCCTCGATGCGGCGCGCCACCACTTCCGGGTGCTCGACGAAATTGCTGGTGGTCTCCACCACGCCGGGGATCAGCAGCATGTCCTTGGGCAGCGGGTGTTGCTTGAGCGCGTCGTATTCGTGCGCGTGGCGCGGATTGGAGAACTCGATCGACAGCGCGCCGACCTTGGCCTGGTACAGCGCCGGCAGAATCGTCGCCAGCGGCACGTCGTGGATATGCGGGCCTTCCCAGTTGCCGTAACAGATGTGCAGCCGCACGCGCTCGCGCGGGATACCGTCGATGCCGGCATTGATCGCCGCCACATGGCGCTCGACGCGCTTGACGAAATCGCCGTCCGACAAATCGCGGTACAGCATGGTGCGGTCCATGGCGAGATCGGGCGCGTCGATCTGTAGGATCAGCCCGGCTTTGTGGATCGCCAAATATTCGTTGCGCATCTCGCGCGCCAGCGCATCGAGGTAGTCGTCATGCGACGCGTAAAAGGCGTTGAGCATGGTGCTGGAAATAATGCCGGGCGAGGGCGCGGTCATGAACTGCTCGGCGAACTTGTCGCCGGCGATTTTCTTGAAACGCGCGATCTCGCTTTCCAGCGGCTTGAGGTCGAGATATTTCAATTCTTTCTGGCACTCGGGCGCGTTCTGCTGCTTGCTGACATGCGGGAAGCGGCGCAGCAGGCTCGCCACCAGTTCGGGGAATTCCTCGAATTCGCGCCCGCGCCGGCGCTTCGATATGCCGCCGAAACCGGACATGCGCTGCGGCACATAAGTCTGGAAGCCGACGCGCTGCTGCTCGCCGTCATTGCCGATGTCGATGCCGGCGGAGGCCTGCTTGTCGACGACGTGGCGCACCGCCTTGTCCATCTCGGCGGCCATTTCGGCTTGGTCATAGGGTTCGCCTGCCTCCCGCTTGACCAGCAGGTCGGACAGTTTCTCGTTGCGCGGCAGGCTGCCGACATGGGTGGTCAGAATGCGGTCCCGGCTGAAGATCATGGACGGTACTCCCTTATCATTTGTCATGGCCGCCGAGAGGCGTTCGAGCATTGCGACCGAATTCTGTGCCCTGCATAATACGTCCTGTCCGGGGAGAAAACACAATGACGATGGCGCAAGCGCATGCGAAGAGCCCAGACGCGGCTGAGACTGTGGGCGCAGTCCCACGCGACTACAATTTCGCCGCCGATGTCCTGCAGCTCAATCTCGCCGCCGGCCGCGCCAATAAGCCGGCCTATATCGACGCGCGCGGGCCCTGGACCTATGGCCAGCTCGCCGACCGGGTGTCGCGCTTCGGCGCCGCGCTGCACGGGCTCGGCGTCCGGCGCGAGGAGCGCGTGCTGCTGGCCCTGCTCGACACCATCGACTGGCCGACCGCCTTTCTCGGCTGTCTCAAGGCCGGCATCGTCGCCGTGCCGGTCAATACGCTGCTGACCGAGGACGACTATCGCTTCATGCTGGCCGACAGCCGCGCCAAGTGCCTGGTGGTGTCGGAGGCGCTGTTGCCGAAATTCACGGGCATCATCGAGCATTGCCCCGATCTCGATCACGTCATCGTCTCCGGCGACAATCCGCACGGCTTCCGGCTGTTCGAGGATGTCATCGGTTCGGACGAGCCGGAGGATTACACCGCGCCGACCGTCGCCGACGACATGGCGTTCTGGCTCTATACCTCGGGCTCCACCGGCAAGCCGAAAGGCGCGGTGCATTGCCACGCCAGCCTCAAGCTGACCGCCGATCTGTACGGCACGCCGGTCGCCGGCCTGAAGGAGAGCGACCTCGTTCATTCGGTGGCCAAGCTGTTCTTCGCCTACGGCCTCGGCAACGCCATGACGTTTCCATTGAGCGTCGGCGCCACCACGGTGCTCAACCCCGAACGGCCGACGCCGGACGGCGTCGCCGCGCTTTTGCGCAAGCATCCGATCACCGTGTTCTTCGGAGTGCCGACCTTCTACGCGGCCTTTCTCGCCAGTCCGAACGCGCCGCAAAAATCGGAGTTGAAACTGCGCCGCTGCCAATCCGCCGGCGAGGCCTTACCGGAAGAGGTGGCGAAAACCTTCTTCAATCGCTACGGCGTGGAAATCTCCGACGGCCTCGGCACCACGGAAATGCTGCACATCTTCCTGACCAACCGGCCGGGCGCCAACAAATACGGCACCACAGGCAAAGGCGTACCCGGCTACGAAATCAAGCTGATGGGCGAGGACGGTAAGCCGGCGAAGCAAGGCGAAATGGGCGAGCTTTACGTGCGTGGGCCGACCAGTGCGTTGATGTACTGGAACAACCGCGAGAAGTCGCGCGACACTTTCCGCGGCGAGTGGACCCGCTGCGGCGACAAATATATCGAGGACGCCGACGGCTTTTACATCTGCTGCGGGCGTGCCGACGACATGCTCAAAGTGTCCGGCATGTATGTCTCGCCGTTCGAGGTGGAAGCGGCGCTGTCCTCGCACCCGGATGTGCTGGAGGCCGCGGTGGTCGGCTGGAACGACGAGCAGAAGCTGATCAAGCCGAAGGCCTTCGTCGTGCTCAAGCAGGCGGACAAGGCGAACGACGCGCTGATGCGCGCGCTGCAAGAGCATTGCAAGGCCAAGCTGGCGCCGTTCAAATATCCGCGCTGGATCGAATTCCGCAGCGAGCTGCCGAAGACGGCGACCGGGAAGATTCAGAGATTCAAGTTGCGGGCGGAGGGGCAGCCGTGATCCGTCATCCTGAGGTGCCCGCGCGTAGCGCGGGCCTCGAAGGATGGACGGCCCGGGCCGTCGCCCTTCGAGGCTCGCTTCGCTCGCACCTCAGGGTGACGGATTTGGTTTTGCAATGACCTTAGACGACTCCGGCTTTCTCGACATCGGCTCTCAGCATCTCGAATACCGCATGATCGGGCCGCGGCCGGACGTCGCGCCGACGCTGGTGCTGCTGCACGAAGGCCTCGGCTGCGTCGGGCTGTGGGGTGATTTTCCCGATAAATTGCAGAAGGCGGTAGGCTGCGGCGTGTTGGTCTACTCGCGCGCCGGCTACGGCCAATCCTCGCCGGTCAAGCTGCCGCGCCCGCTCACTTATATGCATGACGAGGCGCGCGACACACTACCGGCCTTGCTCGACGCGATCGGCTTCCGGCGCGGGCTCTTGATCGGCCACAGCGACGGCGCCTCGATCGTCACGATCTATGCCGGCAGTCATCAGGATCATCGCGTCGGCGGACTGGTGCTGATCGCGCCGCATTTCTTCACCGAGGACATGGGCATCGCCTCCATCGAAGAAGCGCGCCAGGCTTATGCGACCACCGACCTGCGCGCCAAGCTCGCGCGCTGGCATGCCGACGTCGACAACGCTTTCCTGGGCTGGAACGGCGCCTGGCTCGATCCCGGCTTCCGCCAATGGGATCTCACCGAGTTCCTCGCCTATATCCGCGTGCCGATGCTGATCGTGCAGGGCGAGGACGACCAATACGGCACGGTCAAGCAGATCGAGGTCGCGCAACAGGAGTGCTACTGCCCGGTCGAGGTCGCATTGCTGCCGGGCGCCAAACACTCGCCGCAACGTGAGGCGAGCGAGCCGACGGTCAAAGTTATTTCAGAGTTTGTAATTAGAGCGTGCAGCAATCTCGCTTCCCCTCTCCCCTTGCGGGAGAGGGTGGATCGCGCGGAGCGATAGCGAAGCGCGAGCCGGGTGAGGGGTCAG
>JACQDO010000058.1 GCA_016201085.1 Hyphomicrobiales bacterium
CGACCTCCCCCGTCGCAGGGAGAGAGAGAAAGCTCACCGCGCGGCGCGCATCTCGGCTGCCGCACTGCGCACCGCCTTGATGATGTTCTGATAGCCGGTGCAGCGGCACAGGTTGGACGACAGCACGTCAAGCAGGTCGTCGTCGGAAATATCCGGCTCGCGCTCGAGCACGCCCACCGCCAGCATCAGGAAACCCGGCGTGCAGAAGCCGCATTGCAGGCCGTGGTGGTCCATGAAGGCCTGCTGCATCGGGTGCAGCGTGTCGCCGTCGGCCAACCCCTCGATGGTGCGGATCGCCTTGCCCTCGGCCTGCACGGCGAACATCAGGCAAGAGCGCACCGGCTCGCCGTCGACGATTACGGTGCAGGCGCCGCAGACGCCGTGTTCACAGCCGATATGGGTGCCGGTCTGCCCGCAGTCCTCGCGGATCGCGTCGGCCAGCGTGCGGCGCGGCTCGACGGCAATCGCGTGATCGCGGCCGTTGATGGTCAAGGTGATGGAAGTTTTGTCGGTCATGGCAAGGTGTCACGCCCGCGAAAGCGGGCATCCAGTAAACGCAGGCTGATGTTGTCGAACGGTGTCGTTTCTCATTTGAACTTGGTGGTTACTGGGTCCCCGCTTTCGCGGGGACGACAGCGGGGGAGGTCCGCAGCGCCGCGCGGATGCGCTGCGGCGTCGCCGGCATCTCGTCGATCTGCACGTTGTATTCGGACAGCGCGTCGTTGATGGCGTTGATCACCGCCGCCGGCGCGCCGATGCAGCCGCCTTCGCCCAGGCCTTTGGCCTTGGTGATCGACTCGGTGCTCGGCGTCTCGATGTGATGCAGCTCGATCGGCGGGATTTCGCGCGCGGTCGGCGGCATGTAGTCGGCTAGATTGGCGGTGAGGATGCCGCCGCTCTCGTCATAGACGATCTCTTCCAGCAGCGCATTGCCGATGCCCTGCGCGATGCCGCCGTGCACCTGGCCGTCGGCGATCATCGGATTGATGATCTTGCCTGCGTCCTCCGCCACCAGAAATTTCTCGACCGTCGTGCGGCCGGTCTCGATGTCGACTTCGACAATGGCCACGTGGCAGGCATTGGAGAAGGTGCCGGGCGGATCGTAGGTACCGGTCTCTGTGATGCCGGGCTCGATCTCGCCCTTGAACTTGTGCGTTTGCGTATAGGCCTCGCGCGCCATCTTGGCGATACTGACGCTGCGGTCGGTGCCGGCGACGCGGGCCTCGCCGTTCTCCAGCACGATGTCGCCGGGCGCCGCCTCCAGCAGGTGGCTGGCAATCTTGATCAGCTTGGCGCGCACCTTCTGCGCCGCGATCAGCGTAGCGCCGCCGCAGATCACCAAAGACCGACTTGCAAATGTGCCCCAGCCGTAAGGCGCGCGGTCGGTGTCCCCATGCACCACCTTGATAAGGTCGGGCGTGACGCCGATCTCGTCGGCGATGATCTGCGCCAGCGTGGTACGCAGGCCTTGCCCATGCGGCGAGGAGCCGATGCGCGCCTCCACGAAGCCGGAGGGATCGACGGTGAGGATGACGGTCTCCCAGCCGGGCGTGATCTCCATGCCGCGCGCGGCGAAAGCCGGGCTGCCGTAGCCGGTGCGCTCGGAGAAGGTGGCGAAGCCGATGCCGAGATGGCGGCCCTTGGCGCGCGCCGCCTTCTGCCGGGTGCGGAAGGCCGGCAGGTCGATTTCCTTCACCGCCATTTCCAGCGTCTGCTTGTAGGTGGCCTCGTCGTAAACGAGGCCGATCGCCGAGGTATAGGGGAACTTGTCGATCAGGTTGCGGCGGCGGATGTCGACGACGTCCAGGCCGAAGGCCTTCGCCGCCTTGTCCATCAATCTCTCTAAAGTGAAAGTGATCACCGGCCGCGACACGCCGCGATAGGGCGCCATGGTGCAGGTGTTGGTGAGCACGCCGCGCGCGCGTGTCTCGTAGTGCTTGAAGTCGTAAGGCCCGGGCATCTCGGCCATCGCCATCAGCGGTTCGACGCCGCAGGTGGTCGGGAAGCAGGAATAGGCGCCGACATTGGCGACGATGTCGGTCTTGAGCGCGATCAGCCTGGCGTCCTTGTCGAAGGCGCCTTCCAGCGTGATGGCCTGGTCGCGCGCGTGGAAGCCGGCAATCAGGTTCTCGCGCCGGTCCTCGGTCCAGGCGACCGACGATTTCAGCTTGCGCGCCAGCCACACCAGCACGACATATTCGGCGGCGAGCGACATCTTCTGGCCGAAGCCGCCGCCGACATCGGGCGCCACCACGCGCAGGTCGCTCTCCGGCATGCCGAGCACGTCGGCGATGGCGGTGCGCATCAGGTGCGGCATCTGAGTGGTGCAGGTCAGCGTCACGCGGCCGGTCGAGGCATCGTAGGCGGCGTGGCCGGCGCGCGCTTCCATCGGCGTGGCGTTCTGGCGGTGTGAGCCCGCTTCGACGCTGACAAATTTATGCGCCCCGGCCCAGGCGGCATCGAAATCGGGCGTCTTGAACTTGCCTTCCAGGATGACGTTGCCAGGCGCCTCGGTATGGATTTGCGCCGCGTCCGGCCGCAGCGCCGCCAGCGCATCTATCTCCGGCGCGGTTTCGTCGACGGTCAGCTCGACCAGTTCGGCGATGTCTTCGGCCGCCTCCTTGCTGGCGGCAACGACGGCGGCGACCGGCTCGCCGACAAAACGCACGACACCGTCGGCCAGCACCGGCTGGCCGACCGGCTTGTAATTGAACTTATGCAGCATGGGCGTGATCTTCTTGACGCCCTTGAGATCGGTGGCGGCGATCACCGTGGCGCCGTCCGGCGCGCCGATCTTGGCGATTTTTCCCGCCGCCACCGGGCTGCGCACGATACGCACCCAATGCACCGCCGGCAGGTCGGCGGTGAAGCGGCCTTGCCCGGTCACCAGCGCCGGGTCTTCCAGCCGGCGGATGGCGCGGCCGACCCATTTCAGCCCGCTGCCTTTGGTGTGCGCGGTCATTGGGTGGACTGCTCCAGCGCGCGCCGCACCACCGCGCGTACCAGGTCGCGCCGGTATTCGCCCGTGGTCTGATGATCCTCCAGCGGCTCGACCGCATGGGCCGCAGCTTCGGCGGCGGCGCGGAAGGCGGCATCGCTGGGCGCCTTCCCATTGAGCGCGGCTTCGGCTTCCGCAATGCGGCGCGGGCAGGGCTCGGCGCCGCCGACGCCGACGCGCGCGCCGCCGATCTTGCCGTCCTGCAAAGTGTAGGTGACCAGCGCCGCGCTCATCGCGAAATCGCCGGCGCGGCGGTTGAACTCGTTGAAGCCGAATCTGGCGTCGCGCGCCAGCAGCGGCAGGCGCACCTCGGCCAGCAACTCATCCTCCGCGAGCGTTGTCGCCATGATGCCGGCGAAAAAATCCTTCGCCGCTATCGCCCGCGCGCCGCGCATGCTTTTCGCCACCATCGTGGCATCGAGCGTCGCCGCCACCAGGCACCATTCCGAAGCCGGGTCGGCATGCGCGAGGCTGCCGCAGAAGGTGCCTCGCATGCGGATCGGATAATGCGCGACGTGGCGCGCCACCTCGCTCAGCAATGCGCCGAGCGGATTGTCGACAACGGATTTGTGAAACGCGGCATGACGCACGCGCGCGCCGATGTCGAGCGTCTTGCCGTCATGGGCGATCTTGTCCAGCCCTTCGACCTCGTTGATGTCGACCAGATGCGCGGGCTTGGCCAGGCGGAACGCCATGATCGGCACCAGGCTCTGCCCGCCGGCCAGCACGCGACCGTCCTGCGGTGCGACCCGCGCCAGAATCTTTAGCGCCTCATCGAGCGTCTTCGGCACATGGCGGACGAAGGCGGCGGGCTTCATGCGGCAAACCTTTCGGCGGCCCAGGCTGACGACAGAGCAAGCCAAAAGCCTAATCGTTTGTGCGCAAACGTTATCCTCCGATCAAGTCGAGGACAAGCCGTTCGGGATCATAGGTTGGCGCGGCGCGCCGTGCGATCAATTCAGCGCCGATGGATCGCGCAGCACGATGCGCCACGGGCTTGGCAATGAAATTGCCGCCGCCGCTTCCAGGCGGCTGAAGGTGCGCGACACGGTCTCGATCGTAAGGCCAAGATAATCCGCAATATCGCGCCGAGACATCAAGAGCTCGATCTCGTCCTGAGTTTGTCCGCGTTGCACCATTTCGCGCAGGAAGCCGATCACGCGGTCCTGCGCGCCCTTGAGCAGCCGCAGATTATGGTCTCGCGCGCGACGCAGTTCCGCGGCCGTCAATTGCAGCAGATGCCTGCTCATCGCCACATCGCCGCCATACCCCATCAGCACTTTGCGTCTAATGACGCGTATCAAGCTGGGCGTGGTCGCTTCACTGGAAATGGTGTGCCGGTCGTGGGCACCCAGTCCGAAAATATCCCCGGCTAGATAGAACGCGAGCACCTGTCGGCTGCCTTTATCGAGCGGGTAGAAGGCGCGCACGCAGCCGGATTCAATTTTGTAGAGATAGTCGGCCGGCTCGCCCTGGCTAAAGATTACTTCGTTACGTGCATACGGTATTGGCGCGCTGATCTGATCGATGGCACTGACGTAGGCTGCCGATGTGGATGACGGCCGGCGCGAGGGTTGCCGAGTTTTCTGGCGTTTAGATTTCATCTTCGACGCTCATCCAACAAGCCGGACAAACCGGAATAGGCGCTGCGAAAGACCGTCGTTGCGACCGCAACTGCATAAGCGCCTTGCCGCCGATACGATTGCGGCGGTTGCGCGCCGGTGTGCGATCGATCGGCCCCATTCATTAGAAGGATTCCAAACAATCGCGAATGATTACTATTATTAATTACCGCACTGCACCTCGAGTTTTCCTTGACCTATATCAATTGCGACACTTTGTTCCAGGTAACGGCTTCAGCAGAAAAGCGTCACGAACTCGGGAAATCAGGCAGCCGACCGCCTGTGCCGCTAAACTGGGCGGTGAACAGCGATGCTGGCATCGTCGGCCAATCGCGATAGGATCGCGCTGCGGGCTTTAGGGGGGACAAAATGGGAATAGAATTATTGCTCCTCGCGTTCGGCGTTTACGCGGTCATCTGGCTGGCCGTCCTCGTAGGGTCGCAATTCTTCGGTCCTCGGTAGCGCCTGGGGCTTCCGACCGGCGTTAGAATTCAACAATGGCTAACAGCGATACCGAAGTCGTCATCATCGGCGGCGGCACGGCTGGCATTGCCGCCGGCCGCCGTCTCGCCAAGGCCGCGATCGAATGCCTGCTGGTCGAAGCGCGTCAGCGTCTGGGCGGCCGCGCCTGGAGCGTCACCGACCGCTCCGGCCGCGCGCTCGATCTTGGATGCGGCTGGCTGCATTCGGCCGAACGCAATCCGTGGGTGAAGATCGCCGAAGCCCAAGGCCGCATCGTCGATAAAAATCCGCCGCCCTGGCAGAAGCCGGCGCTGCCGAACGGCTTTCCACCGGCCGAGCAGCAGGACTTCGCCAAGGCGCAGAACGCGTTCTATGCGCGGCTGCAAGCGGCGGCGCAACGCGATCCCGACCGGCCGGCCGACGCGCTCCTTGAGCCGGGCTGCCGCTGGAACGCGCCGATCGACGCGGTCGCCACCTACATCACCGGCGCCGAGCTTGCCCGCGTGTCGGCGCGCGACTTCGACAACTACGCCGACGACTACGTGAACTGGCGGCTGCCCGACGGTTTCGGCGCGGCCATTGCCGCCCACGGCGACGGCTTGCCGGTGGTGCTCGATTGTCCGGTGTTGCAGATCGACCACCACGCGCGGCGTCTGAAGATCGAAACCGCCAAGGGCACCATCACCGCCGATCAGGCGATCGTGACGCTGCCGAGTGCGCTCATCGCCGACAAGGAATTTCTGTTCGCGCCGGCGCTGCCGGAAAAGAGCGAAGCCGCGCGCGGACTGCCGCTGGGCTTGAACGACAAACTGTTTCTCAAGCTCGAGCAGGCCGAGGAGTTCGAGCCGGACAGCCGGGTTTTCGGTCATACCGACCGCACCGGCACCGCCACCTACCATTTCCGCCCGTTCGGGCGGCCGCAGATCGAGACCTATTTCGGCGGCCAGCTGGCGGCCGAGCTGGAAGCCGACGGCGAGCGGGCATTTTTCGATTTCGCCGCCTCTGAGCTCAAGCGCCTGTTCGGCCGCAACTTCATTCACCGCGTGAAGCCGATGCATATGCATCGCTGGGGTGTCGATCCGTTCGCGCGTGGTTCTTATTCGTATGCGTTGCCGGGCAGGGCGGATTGCCGAACGCGGCTGGCGGCGCCGGTGGACGAACGGCTGTTCTTTGCCGGCGAGGCCTGCTCGGTGAACGATTTTTCCACCGCGCATGGCGGCTGGTTGACCGGTGTCGCCGCCGCCGAACAGGTGATCGCGGCGCGCAGGAAGAAATAGAAACTGTCATTCCGGGGCACGTGCGCAGCACGCGAGCCCGGAATCCAGAGCCATACTATGATGTGTCGGTTATGACCCTGGATTCCGGGTCCGCGCCTTCGGCGCGTCCCGGAAGGACATTTGGTTTAACTCCCGACTTTCAGTTCCGACACCAGCGCGCGCAGCGCGGCGACGGTCGATGGCGCCACGCTCTTGCCGTTGCGCGGATTTTCCGACGGCACGTTCTCGATCGTCATGGTGAAGCGGGCGGTGTCGGCATCGACCGTGATGGTGTGCGTATTGCGGGTCACATTCGGATCGGCCCAGATTTCCAATTGCGTGCGGTCGGGACCGATGCCGGCCAGGCTCAACGCCGCCGCCACGTTCACATTGGTGGGAAAGCCGCGCGCGCCCTCGCGCGCATTGCCGTCGAAAACCTTCAGCGGCGCCGTGATGCCGGCAAGCGAGATGCCGCGTTCGCGCAGATAAGGCGCCCCTTCGAGCCCGGCCGGCGGCTTGCGCGTCACCATGCGGATCGAGTGGATGGTGCCCTCGGCGGCGCCGCGTACGGCGTCGAGCCCGATCAGCGCGCCGGTCGGCACCAGAATTCGTGCGCCTTTGGCCTTCGCGCGCGCGATCAGATCCTCGTTCTCCAGCAATTGTGCGACCGACAACGGCATGAACAGCTTGCCGTTGTCGATGACGGAAATGGCGACCTCGCGGAATAGCGCCGGCGGCAGGCATTCCACCACCACGTCGCAGTCCTCCGCCAGCTTGGTCGCCTGGCGCACGGCGACGCTGTCGCCGAGCTGCGGCAGCGCGCGGCGTGCCTTGTCGAGATCGCGCACCGCGACGGCGGTAAGCTTGAGCCCCGGCACGCCGGCGATCAGCCGCCGCGCCACGTCGAGCCCGACCGCGCCAAGCCCGGCCAATCCGACGCGCAGGGGTGGTTTATTTGGCACGCGACGATCCTACTTGGGTTCCGTTACGATATTGCCGGCAATGGCGCGGGCATGGCCGCGGAATTCGGCGATCGCGGTGCCGTCCGCGCGCGTGACCGCCACGTCATAGATGCCGGAGCGCCCTTCCAAATGCCGCTCGGTCGCCCGCGCGGTGAGCCGCTCGCCGCGCTGCGCCGGGGTGAGATAATTGATGCTGCAATACTGCGCCACCATGCGCTGATTGCGCGAATTGCAGGCATAGCCGAAGGCGGTGTCGGCCAGCAGATAAATGAAGCCGCCGTGGCAGGTGTGGTGCCAGTTGACCATCGCTTCGCTCACCGTCATGGCCAGCACGGCCTGGCCTGGCTCGACCGAAATCAGTTGCAGACCAAGTTCGCGGCTGGTGGCGTCGTCCGCCCACATGGCGTCGACACAGGCGCGGGCAAGCGTGGCGGCATCCATCGTTTCAACTTCCTTTGCGAGCAGTGAAATTCGGTTTGCGCTTTTACATCATGACGTCAGGATTTGAGAAATCGATCCAGCTCGCCGATTTCTTTCTTCTCGCCCTCGACATCCTGCGCGATCCGCTCATAGAACCGCGCGGCGGCGGTAAGCATGGCGTGCTCGTCGCACTCCTCGCCGACAAAACCGGCGATCTCCTCGAGTTCGGCCACCCAGCGATAGGCTTTCGCATACATGCTCGGCACCTGCCGGTTCAAATAGCCGAGCAGCGCCGGCTGGCTTTCCGCCAGTTCCGCCTTCAGCGCCGCGGCCGAGCCGCCGCGCGTGGCGGCGAGCATCATGGCCGCACCCAGCGCGGTGAAGCCCTTGGTGATGCCGGCATAGGACATCTTCAGCGCCGAGGCGGCGCCGAGTTCGCCGGCGAGCACGCGCACGTCCAGGCCATGGTCGTTGAGCTTGGCGAAGGCGCCGGCGGCCGGGCCGGAGGCGTAGAATTTGGTGTTGGTCGAACCCGGCTTGGGCGGCGGGCCGATAATGGCGGCACCGACGAAGGGGCAGCCGGTGGCGGCAATGACTTCGGCAATGTGGTTCACAGTCCGCGGATTGACTGCGTTGCATTCGACATAAATCGGCTTGTTGTTGGCGGCGGTGAGCACATACGTCAGCCTCCTGGCCAGCGCCAGCGCCTCGCCCGGCGGCACGATCGAGAGCAGGAAATCGGCTTCCGCCAGCGCCCGCTCGGCAGCGGCGCTCATGCCGGCCTCGCGCGCGCGCTTGACGCTGGCTTCGCTGCGGCCGGCGAGGGCGGTGAGCACCGTGACCTTATTTTCGGTCAGCCGACGGCCGACGCCGGCGCCCATGTTGCCGGGGGCGATGATCGCGATTGTGGGTGTCATAGGCGGCCCTCCACGGCCGTCGGTTCCGGCAGCCAAAGTGTAGAAAGAATAATGTCCGCTAGCGGACATAAATAAACCGCGCTAGTCTACCAAGCAGTCGATTCCAAGACATACCGACATGCGTGAGTGCGGCAGCCCTTCGGCTGGTCGATCTGCACCGCATCCATAGACATAAAGGACATCAACTTGAGCAAGGGACAAGGCCCGGCCGATACGGCCGGCGGTAACGACGCGCGCGCCTGGACCGAGAAGCTGCTGCGGTTCCGCGAGCCCAGCCGCGGGCGCAGCATCGTCGAACTGGGGATTACCTTCGGCCCGCTGGCGTCCTTGTGGGCACTGATGTGGCTGTCTTATTCGTTCGGGCTGTGGTGGCTGACTTTGCTGTTGGCCGTTCCGGCCGCCGGCTTCCTGGTCCGGCTGTTCATGATCCAGCACGACTGCGGGCATGGCGCGTTCTTCCGTCATCGCCTGGCCAATGACTGGACCGGCCGCGTTCTCGGCGTGCTCACCTTCACGCCCTACGATTTCTGGCGGCGCACGCACGCCATCCATCATGCCAGCGCCGGCAATCTCGAACGCCGCGGCATCGGCGACATCGACACGCTGACGGTGAAGGAATATCTGGCGCTGTCGCGCTGGGGCCGTCTGAAATACCGGCTGTACCGCCACCCGGCGGTAATGTTCGGCGTGGGGCCGGCTTATCTCTTCATCGTGCAACACCGGCTTCCGGTCGGCCTCATGCGTAACGGTTGGACGCCGTGGCTGAGCACGCTGGGCACCAATGCGGCGATCGTGCTCATCGGCGGCGTGCTGATCTGGCTGGTCGGCATCGGCGCCTTCACGCTGGTGCATCTGCCGATCATGCTGCTGGCGGCGACCATGGGGGTCTGGCTGTTCTACGTGCAGCACCAGTTCGAGCACACCGTGTGGGCGCACAACGAATGCTGGGATCTGCACGAGGTGGCGCTGCACGGCAGCTCGTATTACGTGCTGCCCGGCTTTCTGCGCTGGTTCACCGCCAATATCGGCATGCATCACGTGCATCATCTGTGCAGCCGCATTCCCTATTATCGTCTGCCGCGCGTGCTGCGCGAATATCCCGAACTCGACGCTATCAGCCGGCTGACGTTGTGGGACAGCATCAAATGCGTGCGTCTGGTGCTGTGGGATGAGGCCCGCAACAAGCTGATCTCGTTCCGCGAGATGCGGCAGCTGCAAGCGGTGTAGAGAAACTCGTCATTCCGGGACGGCCCACAGGGCCGGACCCGGAATCCATAATCACAGACCGGGGTTATGGATTCCGGGTTCGCCGCTGCGCGGCGCCCCGGAATGACAAAGACCTCACAAATGCGTCGCGCCGCCGTCGGCATTGATGGTCTGTCCGGTGATGAAGGCCGAGCCCTCGGAGGCGAGGAACAGCACGGTGCCGACCAGGTCCTCCGGCGTCTGCGCGCGCGGCACGCATTGCATGGAGATGACGCGTTCCTTCCACTCCGGCGTCACGGTCTTGCGCTCGATCTCGGTGAAGACGGCGCCCGGCAGGATGGCGTTGACGGTGATATTGTCCTTGCCCAATTCGCGCGCCATCGAGCGGCTCATGCCGACCAACGCCGATTTCGACGTGATGTAATGCAGGTAGCCGGGGCGGCCGAGCGAGACCGCGCCCGAGGCCATGTTGATAATGCGGCCCCATTTTGCCCGCCGCATCGCCGGCAGCACGGCGCGGGCGCACAGCATCTGCCCAGTGATGTTGACGCGTAACACCCGTTCCCATTCTTCCAACGGAATCTGCTCGAACGGACGCATCTCCAGGGTGGAGAAAATCGCCGCATTGTTCACCAACACGTCGATGCGGCCGTATTCGTCCTCGACCACTTCGACCATCTCGTCGATCGAAGCGGGGTCGGCGACGTCGGTGGTAACCGCCAGCGCCTGGCCGCCGGCCCGCAAGATCTCCCCGGCGACGCTGGCCGCGGTTTTCTCGTTGCGCTCGGCAATGACGACGCGGGCGCCGGCCTGCGCGAAAGCCTTGGCGAGGACACGGCCGATGCCTTGGCCGGCGCCGGTGACGATCGCGACGCGGTCGTTCAGTCCGGGAAATATCGCGTTCTGCATGTCGTTCACATTATGCCTCGCTGGCCATGTGCATCATTCCAGATCGTTACGAGCCCGGCCCGGCTCGCTCCGGTTACAGATCCATCGCAAGTCTTCGGTCTTTTCCGGGCCTTCGACGAAACCCTTGTCTCTTGTCAAGTCCTCGGCTTCGTTCCGCCGATAGACTGCAAGTCACGCCCCGGTGGGGGGTCAATAGTCGCCGCGGATGGCCAAATCGCCTGTTTCTTCGGCCATTTTGCCGTATGCATAATATTTCCTGCTGTGGACCTATTGGCTCGGATGCCGGTACATTAGAGCATCTTATGGGAAGGCCGATAACGGCCTCGGGAGGAAACACATGCGTAAAACTCTATTGGTGGCGAGCACCGCACTGATGCTCGCAGCCGGGCCGGCCATGGCCCAGCAAAAGACGATCAAGATCGGTTTCGTCAGCACTTTCAGCGGGCCGACCGCGGTCATCGGCAACGACATGCGCAACAGCTTCGAGCTGGCGCTCGACCATCTCGGCCGCAAGATCGGCGGCATGCCGGTCGAAGTGATCTACGAAGACGACCAGCAGAAACCCGACGTCGGCAAGCAGAAAACCGAGAAGCTGATCGAATCCGACAAGGTGGACTTCATCTCCGGCTACATCTGGTCGAACGTGCTACTGGCCTCGATCAAGCCGGTAGTCGATTCGAAGACCTTCCTGGTCATCGCCAATGCCGGCCCCTCGCAGATCGCCGGTGAATTGTGCTCGCCTTATGTGTTCTCGACTTCATGGCAGAACGACCAGACGCCGCAGGCGATGGGTCTCTACATGAATCAGAAGGGCATGAAGTCGGTGTTCTTGATCGGCCCGAACTATGCCGCCGGCAAGGACATGCTGGCCGGTGTCGCCTCCACCTTCAAAGGCAAGGTGGTGGGGCAAGAGCTGACCACCTGGCCGTCGCAGCTCGACTTCTCGGCCGAATTGGCCAAGGCGAAAGCCGCCAATCCGGATTCGATCTTCGTGTTCTATCCCGGCGCCGCCGGCGTGCAGTTCCTCAATCAATATGCGCAGGCCGGCCTGAAGGGGACGATCCCGCTCTACACCGCCTACACCATCGACGAACTGTCGCTGCCGCGGCAGAAGGACCTCGCGCTCGGCGTGCCGGGCGCGCAGGAGTGGGTGAACGATCTGCCCAACGACGCCAACAAGAAGTTCGTGGCCGACTACATCAAGAAATATAACGGCTCCAGGCCGTCGTTCTACGGCGCGCAGTCTTACGATGCCGTCAATCTGATCAACTCGGCGGTCCTCGCCACCAAGGGCAACCTGAGCGACAAGGAAGCCCTGCGCAAGGCGATGGAAAAGGCCGACTTCAAATCGGTGCGCGGCGGCTTCAAATTCGGCCACAACCACATGCCGATCCAGAACTTCTACCTGCAGGAAGCGGTCAAGGACGCCAAGGGCGACTTCGTTCTCAAGACCGTCGCTACCATCGTCAAGGACAACCAGGATCAGTTCCACGGCAAGTGCCCGATGAAGTGAGTTAAGGGCGAAATACAGCGGCGGCGGCGCATCC
>JACQDO010000509.1 GCA_016201085.1 Hyphomicrobiales bacterium
CCTGTCCATCTCCGGTATCCCGTTCAACGGCCCCATCGGTGCGGCCCGCGTGGGTTACATCAACGGTGAGTACGTGTTGAACCCCGGCCAGACCCAGCGCAAGGATTCCGTCATGGATCTGGTGGTTGCCGGTACCGAGGCAGCCGTGCTGATGGTCGAATCCGAAGCCCAGCAACTGTCCGAAGAGATCATGCTCGGCGCCGTGGTGTATGGCCACGAGCAGGGCAATATCGCCATCAACGCCATCCATGAGCTGGTGCGCGAAGCCGGCAAGCCCGTGTGGGACTGGAAGGCTCCCGCCAAGGATGAAGCCCTGATCGCCAAGATCGACGCCCTGGCCAAGGACAAGCTGATTGCTGCTTACCAGATCCGCAACAAGCAGGCCCGCACCCAGGCTTGCCGCACGGCCTATGCCGACGTCATGGCCGCCTTGAAGGCGGAAGGCGCTGCGTTTGACAGCGTGGCCATCGAAGGCCTGCTGTTCGAAATCGAAGCCAAGATCGTGCGCGGCCAGATTCTGGCTGGTGAGCCCCGTATCGACGGCCGCGACACCCGCACCGTGCGCGCCATCGAAATTCGCAACAGCGTGCTGCCCCGTACCCACGGTTCGGCCCTGTTCACCCGCGGTGAAACCCAGGCCTTGGTCGTGACGACGCTCGGCACCGAGCGCGATGCGCAGCGTATCGACGCTTTGAGCGGTGACTACGAAGACCGCTTCATGCTGCACTACAACATGCCTCCCTTCGCCACCGGTGAAACCGGCCGCGTGGGTACGCCCAAGCGCCGCGAAATCGGTCACGGCCGTCTGGCTAAGCGCGCCTTGGTTGCCGTGTTGCCGAACAAGGAAGACTTCCCCTACACCATGCGTGTGGTGTCGGAAATCACCGAATCCAACGGCTCCTCGTCGATGGCTTCCGTCTGCGGCGGCTGCCTGTCGATGCTGGACGCCGGCGTGCCGCTGAAGGCGCATGTCGCGGGTATCGCGATGGGCCTGATCAAGGAAGGCAACCGCTTCGCGGTGCTGACCGACATCCTGGGCGACGAAGATCACCTGGGCGACATGGACTTCAAGGTTGCGGGTTCCGAGGACGGCATCACCGCGCTGCAGATGGACATCAAGATCAACGGCATCACCCGCGAAATCATGCAGGCTGCACTGAGCCAGGCCAAGGAAGGCCGTATGCATATCCTGGGCCTGATGAAGGAATCGATGGCGGGCGCACGCAGCGAACTGTCCGAGTTCGCGCCGCGCATGATCAAGATGAAGATCAATCCCGAGAAGATCCGCGACGTGATCGGCAAGGGTGGTGCGGTGATCCGCGCGCTGACCGAAGAGACCGGCACGACGATCGACATCGACGACGCGGGCAACATCACGATCTCCTGCGTGAGCGGCGAGGCCGGTGAGCTGGCCAAGAAGCGCATCGAGGACATCGCGATGGACGTCGAGGTCGGCAAGATCTACGAAGGTCCTGTGGTCAAGCTGCTCGACTTCGGCGCGCTGATCAACATCCTGCCGGGCAAGGACGGTCTGCTGCATATCTCGCAGATCGCCCACGAGCGCGTCAACAGCGTCGGCGACTTCCTCAAGGAAGGCCAGGTCGTGCGCGTCAAGCTGCTCGAGATGGACGACCGCGGTCGCATGAAGCTGTCGATGAAGGCGTTGCTGACGCCGCCAGCGGCAGAAGGCGCATCGATCGCCGAGTAACGGCACGATAAGAAAACCCGCCTAGTGCGGGTTTTTTTACGCCTGCAGCTTTTGCGACTGCGCGCCTGTAATCTTGCGCTGGGACGGTTGCGGATTCTTTAGTATCATGCCTCTTTATCGGTTAATCTATGCGCCATGGATAATCACGGGGGCATGCTTACGGCACACACCTGCAAGGCGGATGCGCGCGCCGCTGTGCGCGAATTCCATGCTGCCGTTGCACAGAAGGATCTCTCGCTGGTGGTGTTTTTTTGTTCCAGCGAATATGCGCTGGACGAGCTCGCGGCGGAAATCAACCTGCTGTTTGCGGGCGTGCCCGTCATCTGCTGCACCACCGCGGGCGAAATCGGCCCCGGCGATTGCCGCAATCACAGCCTGTCCGGCGCGAGCTTCTCGCGTACGGATGCGAGCGCCGTGGTCGGCCACCTCGATTGCTTGCAGTCATTCGACAGGGGGCACGGCCACCAGTTTGTCGAGGGCTTGGTCAAACGCTTCGGAGCCGTCGCGCCCGATGCCGTTCCTGAACACAGTTTCGCATTGCTGCTGGTGGACGGCCTGTCGGGCCGGGAGGAGGGTGTCGTGCACGCTTTCCAGAGCGCGCTGGGGCAGGTTGCGCTGTTCGGCGGCTCTGCGGGCGACGATCAGCAGTTCAGGCGCACCCATGTTTTCTGTGACGGGGCATTTCGCAGCGACAGCGCAGCGGTGGCGCTGGTCGCGACACCCCATCCGTTCAGGCTGTTCAAGACCCAGCACTTCGTCGCGGGGCAGGAGCGGATGGTGGTGACCGATGCCCGCGAGGAGGCGCGGCTGGTGCGCGAGATAAACGGGCGTCCTGCGGCCGAGGAGTATGCGCGCGCCATCGGTGCGCAGCTCGACGAACTCGGCGCGGGACATTTTTCGGCTCACCCGATGGTGGTGCGCATCAACGGCATGGATTTCGTGCGTTCGGTGTTGCGGGCCAATCCCGACGGCAGCCTGGTGTTCTATTGCGCGATCGAGCGCGGGATGGTGATGCGGATTGCGCAGGGGGTGGAATTCATCGAAAATCTGCAACAGACTTTTTCCGGCATACGCGACGAGATCGGCGAGTTGCAGCTCGTCATCGCCTGTGATTGCATCCTGCGCAGGCTGGAGACGTCGCAAAAAATGCTGTGGCCGGCCGTGAACGAGATATTCAGGAAAAACCGCGCGGTCGGTTTCAATACCTATGGCGAGCAGTTCGCAGGCGTCCACGTCAACCAGACGCTGGCCGGCATCGCCATCGGCACGTCGCGGAGGGCGCATGCAGGTTAAGTCCGCGTACGCCCCGTCGGCTGCTGAAATAGGCGAGCTGCGCGCCGAAGTCGTCCGCCTCAACAAGATGGTCGAGGCGCTGGCCGACCGTGCGGAACGCACGTCGGCAGTTCCCCAGACCGATTTCGGCGTGTTTCAGGCCACTATCATGCTCGAGGATCAGGTGCGTTCCCGCACCAGCGAACTGATGCTGGCCAAGGAACAGCTCGGGCAAAGCGAGCGGCAGTTGCGCACCATACTCGAATATGCCCCGATCGGCATGGCGATCGCCGATATAAACGGCCGCTTCACGCTGGTCAATCAGGCGTTCTGCGACATAGTCGGCTATTCACGGGAAGAGCTGCTGGCGCTGAGTCCGCTGGACATCTCGCACCCCGACGAGTTCGCTGCCAGCCGCGTCAGCCTGGAGCGCCTGATGGCGGGCGAGGTGAACGCCTATCAGATGGAAAAGCGCTATCTGCGCAAGGACGGCGGCATGGTCTGGGTGCATCTGACCACCAGCCTGCTGCGCGATGCGCAAGGCAAGCCCATGCATCTGATCGGGCAGGTGCAGGACATCACCGCGCGCCGGCGCGCCGACGAGCAGCTGCGCCTTGCGGCGGCGGTCTATCATGCCAGCAGCGAGGCGATGATCGTCACCGATGCCAGCAACATCATCGTCGCCACCAATCCTGCCTTCACCGAGCTGACAGGCTACGGCGAGCAGGAGGTGCTGGGCAAAAAACCGCAGATATGGTCCTCGGGCCGCCACGATGGCGCCTTCTACCGCGCCATGTGGCAGGCGATCACCGAACACGGGCGCTGGGAAGGCGAGATCTGGAACCGCAAGAAGAGCGGCGAAGTTTACGTCGAATGGCTGAGCGTCAACCTGATCAGGGACGATGCCGGCGACGTGGCCAATTATGTCGCGCTGTTTTCAGACATCACGGAGCGCAAGAAGTCGGAGGAGCAGATATTGCGGCATGCCAATTACGACCCATTGA
>JACQDO010000059.1 GCA_016201085.1 Hyphomicrobiales bacterium
GACCCTTGGGACGAGCCGCGAAAAATAAGGCTCCCAAGCGGGGGAGCGCATCCGTGGCGGCGTTTTTCAGCTTTTGCATCGGATTTTGTATATATAGCACATTTTTGGCCAAAATCAAAGCCTTATCGCGCCGCAAAACAGCAATCCAGCGGTAACAGATGCGCGATTTTTTTGCCGAATCGGTTAACGCGGGCTCCCTCATCGCCCCGGACGGCCGTGGCCGGCGGCCAAACCCGCCCAAACGCGGGGTCAGTCGCCGGTTCCCGGCTTGGCGGAGAAAAATTTCTTGAATTTGTCCGGCACGCCGTCCCATTCCTTGGCGTCGGGCGGAGGGTCCCGCTTCACCGTGATATTGGGCCAGGTCTTGGCGTATTCGGCGTTGAGTTCCAGCCACTTCTCCAGCCCCGGCTCGGTGTCCGGCTTGATCGCCTCGGCCGGGCACTCCGGCTCGCAGACACCGCAATCGATGCATTCGTCCGGATGGATCACCAGCATATTTTCGCCTTCGTAGAAGCAGTTCACCGGACACACCTCTGAAAATTTCAACAGTGCTGCCTATCGCAACGATAAATAGGCCGCAACCGGCCTCGATGCCATGGCCAGCCACATTATCGGGAAGTCCCGGCCGGTGGCAGGGCCCGTTCGCCTGAATTCGTGGCCAAATCGCGGTAGAGCGTGCGCGCAGCCTCGGCATTGCCGCGCCGCTCGCGGAAGCCCTCGACCCGCACCACCCTGACCGAGCGGTCGAGCGCCAGCGTCACCACGTCGCCCAGCGCCACCTTGTGGCCGGCGGCGGTAATGCGCTTGCCGTTGAGCCGAACGTGGCCGGCGTCGGCGAGCGCTGCGGCGTCGCTGCGGGTCCGTACCATGCGCGCATGCCAAAGCCATTTGTCGATGCGTTGGCGCTCGGAAGCGGTACGCCCTGGTATCAAGGCCGATCTTTGTTGTTCTGCTCGAGCTGCTGCTTGAGCGCGGCAAGCTTAGCAAAGGGCGAATTGGGATCGGGCTCTTTATTGCTGCGGCCGCCCCCGCCGAAGGGCTTGGCGTAATATTGCTCGCGCTCGGCACGCTCCACCTGGCTCCCCTTGTCGCGGCGGGGCCGGTCACCGCGCGGCGGCGCACTGCCGCCATGAGTACCTTGGCGCTCGTTGCGTTGGCCGAAGTTCTTGCTTTGCCGCTCCATACGCTGCTGGCGCTCATGGCGGTCCTGACGCTGCTGGCGGTCGGCGCCATCCTTGCGCTCGCGACGTGGCGGGTGCTGGCCAGGCGAAGTTTCGGCGGCATCGGCGCCGGCCGGAGCCGCCGCTGCCTCGGCCGGAGCCGCTGCCGCCGTTTCGCCCGTCGCCGCAGCCGCCTCGGCCGGCGCCTGCCGGGGGCGATGCGAACGGCGCGGACGATGCGGACGATTCTCGGAACGGCCACCCGGCCGCCAGACCTCGATCGTGGCGGGCTCGGCGGCGGCCGGCGTGCTTTCAGTCTCGGCAGCCGTCGCCACGGCGGGCGACGGCTCGGGGACGGCGGCCAGCTCGATGGCAACGATGGCCGGCTCGACCGCCACCGCTGGCGCAACCGGCGCAGCAGGCTGCGGGATCAGATCGGTTTCCGGCAGCAAGGACAGCGACGAGATCGGCCCGGCCGGCACAGGCGGCGCAGCGTCAACGACGGGCGCCGCTGCGGCAATCGTTTCCATCGGCGCTTCGGCCGCGGCCGGCGTTTCGCCAACGGCGGCGGGCGCAGCGGCAGCTTCGAGCGCAGGCTCCGCCGGCTTGACCTCTGCCGGCTCCGCCGGTTTCGGCCGCCGGTCCATGCGATAGCCGAGCGAGCGCAGGATCGAGGCAAAATCCTCACCCGAGGCGCCGGTGAGCGAGGTCATGGCGCCGGTGACGGTGAAGCCGCGCCCATCGAAGGCGCCGTCCGGCTTCGGCGTCTGCACGCCCTCGCGCCAGGACAGCGCCGGGCGGATGAGATCGGCCAGCCGCTCCAGGATGTCGACGCGCACCGCGCGCTCGCCGCAGACGCGATAGCCGGCGGTGCGGTAGAGCGGCTTCGGCGTCTCCTTGTCGAGCGGGATCGAGGTGCGCCCGCTCGACGCCAGATGCAGCAATTCGCCGACGCCCTTGGCATCCGGGCTCTCGTGCTTGAGCGCCCACAATTGCGTGGCCAGCGCGCGCGGCGCCGGTTTCAGCAGGATCGGCAGATAGATGTGATAGGCGCCAAAGCGCACGCCGTATTTGCGCAGCGTGGCGCGCGACGGCTGATCGAGGCCCTTGACCTCCTCCGCCACCTTTTGCCGCTCCAGCACGCCGAGCGCTTCCACCAGCTGGAAGGCGACGCCGCGCGCCATGCCGGTGACGTCATCGGCGGCGGTGAGCGAGAACAGCGGCGCCAGCAGCTTCTCGATATGCGTCTTCAGCCACAGATCGAGCCGGGTCTGCACCAGCTCGCGCGCCGGGCCGGTCAGGTGTTCGTCGGCGATAATGCGCACGCGCGGACGCAGCACGTCGTCGCCCGGGATCAGCTTGCCGACCAGATCGCCGGTCCAGCGCAAGGCGCCGTCATTGGCCAGCACGATCGCATCGTTGGACGCCTGCGACAGCTTGGTGGCGCGCGTCTCGATCTCGCCGGCCAGCGCCTTTTGGGCCGCGGCATTGAGCGCCTTGGCTTCCGAACCGGCCGCGGCCGAAGCGTCGGGCGCGAACATGAAGCCGTCGAGCCGGCCGATGACATGGCCTTCGACTTTCACTTCGCCGGATTTTGCGATTTCGGTTTCCAACATCGTGTTCTCTCGCAGCCGCCGCATCAAGACGCTGGTGCGGCGGTCCACGAAACGCTCGGCCAGGCGTTCGTGCAACGCATCGGACAGCTTGTCCTCGACCGCGCGGGTGACCCCTTGCCAATGCTCCGGATCGGCGAGCCAGTCCGGGCGATTGGCGACGAAGGTCCAGGTTCTGACATGCGCGATCCGGTTGGAGAGGGTGTCGATGCCGCCATCGGTCCGGTCGGCTTGCGCCACTTGTTGACTGAACCAATCGGTCGGGATGTTACCCTCTCGCATCAAGAATCCATAGAGGGTCACCACCAATTCGGCATGCGTGGCCGGCGCGATCTTGCGATAGTCGGGGACCTGGCAGGTGTCCCACAACCGCTCGACTGCGGCCCGGTTGCACGCCAGCGCGCGCACATCTTCGTCGCGTCCGGCATGTTCCAAAACGAGAATATCCTCCGCCGTCGGCGCGCGCGTGAGGCCTTCCTCGTGCGGCACGGTGGCCAGCGAGGCCTGCAAGGCGCCGATCGAGGAAAAATCGAGATCGCTGTTACGCCATTGCAACATGCGGATCGGCTCGAAGGTATGGCTCTCCAGCGCCTGCACCAGTTCCGGCTCGAACGGATCGCAGCGCCCGGTGGTGCCGAAGGTGCCGTCGCGCGTCGCCCGGCCGGCACGGCCGGCGATCTGGGCGAGTTCGGCCGGGTTGAGCTTGCGGAACTGGTAGCCGTCGAATTTGCGGTCGGAAGCGAAGGCGACGTGATCGACGTCGAGATTGAGGCCCATGCCGATGGCGTCGGTCGCCACCAGATAATCGACATCGCCCGACTGATAGAGCGCGACCTGTGCATTGCGGGTGCGTGGGCTGAGCGCGCCCAGCACCACCGCGGCGCCGCCGCGCTGGCGGCGGATCAGCTCGGCGATGGCGTAGACCTCTTCCGCCGAGAACGCGACGATGGCCGAACGCGACGGCAGCCGCGTCAGCTTCTTCTCGCCGGCAAAAGTCAGCATCGACAGCCGCGGCCGGCTGACGATATGCGCGCCCGGCAGCAGCTTTTCCACCATCGGCCGCACGGTGGCGGCGCCCAGCACCAGCGTCTCCTCGCGCGCCCGCATGTTGAGCATGCGGTCGGTGAACACATGGCCGCGCTCGAAATCGGCGCCCAACTGCACCTCGTCGATGGCGAGGAACGCCACGTCGAGATCGCGCGGCATGGCTTCGACGGTCGACACCCAGAAGCGCGGCTTGTCGGGCTTGATCTTCTCTTCGCCGGTGATCAGCGCCACGCTGGCGGCGCCGACGCGATCGACGACCTTGTTGTAGACCTCGCGCGCCAGCAGCCGCAGCGGCAGCCCGATCATGCCGCTGGAATGCGCCAGCATACGCTCGATGGCGAGATGGGTCTTGCCGGTATTGGTGGGTCCGAGCACCGCGGTGACGCCGGCGCCCCGGTCGCGCGCGGTTCGGTTTTGCTGCGGCGAAAAAGAAATGGCCATTACGCGTCCAAACTGTCGGCAAGCGTCGCAAAACGCGGTTTGCCGAGGGCTTCCTGTATCACAATGCGACGGCGAGCAAGTCCACGGTTAAGCTTTAGAACGAGTCCGGAACGAAAGGCGCCCGAATCGCTGACTCGGCCGATGTATGAGTTCGTTCACGGCGATATCTGGCGAAGCGACCATGTTCTCCCACAAGATCGTGTGGCCTAGGCAGATTTTGCCGCCTGCGCGGCAGCGGCAAACGTTAATGAAGCTCGGAGTCGGTATCGTGACGAGAGTCAAGAGCGTTTTTTTGGTTCACTGCACCTTCGCTCCATTGACCGAGGCCCGCGTCGGGGTGTCAACGGACACGAATTCATCGGCTTCGAGCACGGCCTTGCCGATCAGCGTCGGTCCTTGCACGCGAAACGGCGCCAGCACGCGCGTTCCGGCGATCGGCGCCATCCAGATCTCGATGTCGCGCAGCTTGGCGACGTACTTGATTGCCGTGCGCGAGGGAATGTAGCCGGCGATCGGCGTAAAATAGACCGCGCAGACCACCACCGGGCCGGCATAGCCCTTGTCGGCCTTGACCTTGTCCAAGCGCTTGAACACCAGTTGCAGGTCGTAGCGCAGCCGCCCGTCGAAGATGGACAATGTCTGCTGACAGGCATTCGGCGACAGCGGATTGCCATTGCCCGGCACGAACAGCAGCGAGGCGGTCATCGGATCGAGCACGTCATGCCGATGCGCCTCGGCGATCGGCACCCGCTCCGACAAATTATCCTGCGGCGGATCGACCGTGAATTCCTTGACGGTGCCGTTGACGATCGTGATCTGGACTTGGTCGACCCTATGGCTGGCGCTGATGGTGGAGGCAAAGTTGGCCGTTACCGGCCGGCCGGCCAGCAAGGTGCCGCGGGTGGATGCCTTGCCTTGCCCGCCGGTGAAGGCATGCAACAGCCCGGTGGTGGTGCCGTTCGCCGTCGCCGTGTATTGGGTGTCGTTGATATCGACCACCCAGCTGCCCTTGCCGATCGGAATGCCGGCCAGCGACGCGGTATAGCGCGCCTCCAACCGGCCCGCGGCCGAGGCCTGGCTCGATGCCACGCCCAAGGCCAGTGCCAGCAGCGTGCATCCCAGTCCTCGTCGCAATAAGACTTGCCGCAATGCCAGCACGAAACTCCATCCTCCCAGGCGCCGGCACCGGCGGGTTGTCCGTATCCGGGCGACAGCATAGCACCAACAGAGCAAGTCGGCACGATACGGCGCCTGACCGGCGGGGCGCATGCGACGGCCTGAACGGCTTGTTGGCCGCACACCCATCAGGTCGTCGTCGAATAAGTCAAATCTGTGATAGCGCAAGCTTTGAGCGGCGCCGCAAAGGCTAAAAACCGGGCCGAATCCTCGGCTTGACGCCTTTAGCCCCTCTGTCTATACGTCCGGCCTTCCTACCATTGCGGTAGATGACCCGACCGGCGCTGTGTTTGCACCGGCGCTTTCGAGGAATGAGCCATGTCCTGGCGTTGCGATCTGACCGGCAAGAAGGCCCTGGTCGGCCATAAAGTGAGCCACTCCAATATCAAGACCAAGCGGCGGTTCCTGCCCAACCTGCGCAATGTGACGCTGATCTCCGACGCGCTTGGCCGCAAGGTGCGGGTGCGGGTGTCGGCCAATGCGCTCAAGACGGTCGACCACCGCGGCGGGCTCGACGCCTTCCTGCTCAAGGCCAAGGACGCCGAGCTGGCGCCCAAGATGCTCGATCTCAAGCGGCAGATTGTGAAGAAAAAGGCGAAGGCTGCGCCCGAGACAAAGGCGGGCTGAGCTACCCGGAATCGCAAACCTTTATCCGTCACCCTGAGGCGCTCGGCCGATGGGCCGAGCCTCGAAGGGCGACGGCCCGTGACTCATTGCCCGTCATCCTTCGAAGCTCACTTCGCTCGCACCTCAGGATGACGGATTGGACGACCGCCTCTACGCTTGGCGAGCGTTTTCATCGAAGCCCAATCACCACGAATAAGCGTCTCTTTCTTGGCACGGCCCCAGCCTTTGATCTGCCGCTCCGCGGCAATCGCATCCGTGATGCGATCAAAGTATTCGGACCAAACGAGGCTCACGGGTCGTCGCAGCACAGCCCGATGATAAACTCAGCGAGCCTCAAAGGAAGAACGGCCAAGGTCTTCGAAGCATTGGCCGTCGCCCTTCGAGGGCCGCGCCGCGCGCGGCCACCTCAGGGTGACGGATCTTAGCTTCCGCAGCGCACCGCTACTCCCCCACCAGCGTGAACTGCAGCAGCAAATTGCGCTGCAAGACGGAAAAATTGTCGTCCGACACCAGCGTCAGCACCGTTTCGCCGCGCCCGTTGCGGTGCACCGATATGCCTTCCATGTTGTCGATCTGGTAGGCGAGATCAGCCACGATCAGTGGCTCGCCGTCGACCAGCGCGCCGGGCTTGATGCCGGCCAGCGGCACGCGGCGGATGCGCATGGCGGCGCCGGTCGCCGGCGTGAAACGGCGCTCCAGCAGCAGCAGGTCGCCGGGCGGCAGGAACGTGCAATCGGTGACGGCGAAATTGTCGCTGCGCTTGACGGAAAAGCGCTCGACCTTGTCGCCGTCGAGCAGGAACGCGCGATGGTTGCCGGCGGCGTCCAGGCTCTCCTCGGTGACGACGATGAGCTTGCCGGCGAGCGGGGCGCCCTTCGGCGGCGCCGCCAGGCATTCCAGGCTCTTGTTGTTCGCCAA
>JACQDO010000524.1 GCA_016201085.1 Hyphomicrobiales bacterium
CTAACCGGCCTGTTGCTTGCCGTCATGACGGTCGCGCCGCTGCTCTACGGCGCGGTGATCTTGCTTTATGCAGTCAATGTACCGGTCGGAGACGACTACGCACTCCTTACGTTCCTTAATCAATTTCATGTCTCGTCATCAACCGGCGAGAAAATACGCTTGCTGCTTTCCTTGCATAACGAGCATCGCATTTTAGCCACACGCACGGTCAGCCTGTTAGTGGAACGGACATTCGGATCGCTTGATTTTCGTATTTTGCTGCTCGTCGGCAATGCCGCCCTTGTGCTCACTGTGATTCAAGTGGCCAGGCTGCTCGAGTTTGGCAGCGACCTTTCCAAATGGGCTATCCTTTTCCTTGTTGTCCTACAGCCGCAGCCAGAGAAGTTGATGTTCTATCCCATGGCCAATATCGGGGCTCACTTCGGGTTGCTTTTCGCAATCATATACTTACGCTGCTTGCTTGAGAAACGACATTTCATGTTTTTGATGTTGTTTTATTCGCTAACAATTTTCTCGACCGGAGCGGGTCTGTTTCTAGTTGTAATCGGTGCGCCGGTTCTCGCGTGGGGCCGGAAGCAAACAGAATTAATCGCTCATTTGGTTCTTTCCTTGGTTGCCTTCTATTTATATTTTTACGGGTTTGTCGGGAACATGACAGGGCTTGCGTACTTGTTTGAACATCCAATCCAAGCCTTTTCATTCTTTCTGCGGCTTCTTGGTGGCATCTCTGCTCCCCCATCTTCCGTCGCGATTCTGAACGATCTTCCGCTTGTGTTCGGACTGTTCCTTATCGGCTACTTTCTCTTCGCGGCGTCAGCCACAACACGCGCACAATCGATGGAGGTTAAGACTGTAGATTTGAAACGGCTTGTTTTTCTCCTGTATTGCATACTCATGCTGTCGCTCATTGTCGCCGGCAGATTGGAGATATATCACGACAAGATTTTGACTGCTTCGCTTGATGGTAGATATAGAATATATGGCATTTTGTTTACCGCCGTTGTGCTGGTCAGTGCGCTAGATAAATTGCGATTGGCCGGCTTTCTAGGAGGAAGAGCAACGACAATCGTCGTATTATGTGCCCTCGCCTTCAATGTTAGTTGGTTTTCCAGTCGTTTTGGATCGATGAGTTCCAACGCCGTGGAACTTGTAGAGGGAATGCGCCGATATGTGATCAACCATGACCCGTCCAGGCTTGTAACCGGAGCCTGGCCCCGTGAACGGGCGTTGATAGATCTCGACTTGACGATATCGAGCGGCCTGTACAAACCTTAGGAATCCCCTAGCAGCGCGATCAGGAAATGAGCGGCGGCTTAAAACTCTCACGCAACAGCGCACCCCCTAGAACTCCAACCCCGAAGACATAGATCCAGCCCTGAGTAAAATCGAACAGATGGGAGTTGAACGGCGAGCCTAAAATATTCTGCAACACCACCAGCAAGCCGCACCATGCCATAATTCCTTCAGCGCGGAACAACAGAAGATGGACGATCCACATCGCCCATAAGAGCGCCACGCCAAGCAAACCAAGCTGGATGCCGACGGCAAACGTTTGCTGATGCGGATTCCCAGTGGTGATGACGGCTGCCCCAGTCTTGCCGATAGCGACGTCCGCAAAACGCGCACGGATCGTTCCCGTGCCGTGGCCCAAAATTGGCGCGTCCCCGATAATGGCAATGGACCGTCGATAGAATTCGAGGCGTAATCCGGCCGAAGCCAGATCAACGTCGCCCGGGTCCAACTTTGCTCCATTAACGAGTCTCGTCACCTGCATATGCGTGTAAGCGGGAGACGTCCAGACAGTGGCGAGGCCCGTCAACTGCCCGCGGATATTGGCGGACGAACTCCAAACGATTCCGCTGAGTGCTATTCCTGCCACGGTCGCGGCCACAAGACCTCGCCAGCCGAACAAGCGAAGCCCAAGAAGCAATACAAACACGGGCATCAGGATGATGACGGTTCGCGCACTCGCGAGATAGACGATGTTGGCGAAGAACAGCAGCGCGAGGCCCGCGAGAATCAGCGCGCGTCGATGGCGGCCGCCACGCCAGTCGTCGAAGGCCAGATAGGCGAGACCGAATACGCAGAGCTGAAATATCGCGCTCTGCGTCAGGTAATCCTTCGCCGGAACGCCTGGCGAGCTTCGCCAGGCAAGGCTTGCCAGGCTGGGAATAATCGTCGGCAGCCAGGACACCAGCAATAAAGCAACACACGACCCCAAGAATCCGACGATCACCCAGCGGGCGCGGTCCGATCGGCGGAATTGCGCGAGCAGCAGCGGGATCGTCAACAGCTTGTGATAGCCGGAAAGACCCGAAAGACGCTCGTGCAAACCGACATCCGACCAAAGCATGCCGAGCACCGCCAGCGTCCACAACGCCACCGGCAGGCCGCCGACGAGCGTTGTCAGCGGCGCCTCGCGGCGCAGATCGGACCGTCGGAAGGTCGGAACCAGCGCGATCAGCCAGAGCACCAGCAGGATGGCGGTCGCCGAGGTGGACCAGGGCAGCGAGATCGCGACGGCAATGGCAAGCCAGTCGGCATTGCGCTCAAGCTGTTCGCGATTAATATTTTTGAGCGCAAGCGTCGCCATATCGCTCGACATTATTCTAGATGACCGCCGAAACGGAGCAAACGATTCTAGTTAGATAGATTCTGTTACAGCTTTTGTACTTAATCCGCCATAGGGCGGCACATTCGGTAGCCTCCCAACATCATTTGGTTGTACTATTTCGGCGGTAAAAAAATTGACGCGCATGGATCGATTTGCCTGCGTTTTGCGGCAAGATCGGAAAGACACAAATATTCATGCTAAAGTGTCGGTCGTCTGAAAAATGTCGGGGAACATGCATTTTGCACGAAACGGTATCGGCGCTGAAACGATTGGGTCGCATGCGATGAATTGGCGTGATCGGCATCTTCGCTTGCGCCGACTCGAGGCCGAAGCGATCTTTGTTATGCGCGAGGCGACGGCCGAATTTGAAAATCCGGTCATGCTGTATTCGGTCGGCAAAGATTCCAGCGTCATGCTGCACATCGCGCAAAAGGCATTTTATCCGGGGAAGCCGCCTTTTCCTTTGCTGCACGTCGACACGACATGGAAATTCCGCGAGATGATCGCGTTTCGCGACGAAACCGTCCGCCGATTGGGCATGGATCTGCGCGTCTACATTAATGAGGACGGACTGGCTCGCGACACCTCGCCGGTAGCCTCGGGCTCGGCCATCCATACACAAGTCATGAAAACGGAAGCCCTGCGCCAAGCCTTGGACAAATGGCATTTCGATGCGGCCTTCGGCGGCGCGCGACGCGACGAGGAGAAAAGCCGCGCCAAGGAGCGCATTTTTTCGCACCGTTCCGCCAGCCATGGCTGGGATCCGCGCAACCAGCGTCCGGAGCTCTGGCGACTGTTCAATACCCGCATCAGGCCCGGCGAATCCATGCGGGTGTTTCCGTTGTCGAATTGGACCGAACTCGACGTGTGGGAATACATCAGGGCCGAGGTTATCCCGGTCGTGCCGCTTTACTTCGCCAAGCAGCGTCCGGTCGTCGAACGCGACGGCGTGCTGATCATGGTCGATGACGACCGTCTGCCGCTGTTGCCGGGCGAGACGCTGCGAATGATGCGCGTTCGCTTCCGTACGCTCGGCTGCTACCCGTTGACCGGCGCCATTGCGTCGGGCGCCGATACACTCGATGCGATCATCGCCGAAATGCGCGGCTCGACCAGCTCGGAGCGGCAGGGCCGCGTCATCGACAACGACGAGTCGGGATCGATGGAAAAGAAAAAGCGCGAGGGATATTTCTGATGAGCGAGCTCGCCGTCGCCGGTCCGGACGTGCGATTAGGCAGCGCCGAAACGCGGCCCGCCTTGCGCTTCCTCACCTGCGGTTCGGTCGACGACGGCAAATCAACCTTGATCGGCCGCCTGCTCTACGAGCAGAATCTCATTTTCGACGATCAGCTCGCGTCGCTCACGCGCGATTCGAAGAAATACGGCACCGTCGGCGCGGACGTGGATTATGCCCTGCTGCTCGACGGCCTGGAAGCCGAGCGCGAGCAAGGCATCACAATCGACGTGGCCTATCGATATTTCTCGACCAAACGGCGCGCGTTCATCGTCGCCGATACGCCTGGCCACGAACAATACACCCGCAACATGGCGACCGGCGCCTCCAATGCGGAACTCGCCGTTCTGCTGGTGGATGCGCGCAAGGGTCTTTTAAGCCAGACGCGCCGGCACGCGATCATTGCCAGCATGCTGGGCGTTCGCTACATCGTTCTCGCGGTGAACAAGATCGATCTTGTCGCGTTCGATGAAGAAATTTTCGAACAAATTGCAGCGGATTTTACCGGCTTTGCCGCCTCGCTCGGCTTCAAGGACATCAAGGCCGTTCCGATTTCGGCTCGCTACGGCGATAATGTTTCGGCGCGCAGCACGCGCATGCCCTGGTATGCGGGGCCGCATCTGCTCGATTATCTGGAAACGGTCGACGTTGAGGATAACCGCGACGGCAAACCGTTTCGTATGCCCGTGCAATGGATTAATCGTCCCAATTCGGATTTTCGCGGCTTTGCCGGCACAATCGCAGGCGGCCGGGCGAGGCCGGGCGATGAAATCGTCGTGCTCCCCTCGGGAAAGACAACGAAGATCAAGGCCATATACACCGCCGGCGGCAAGATCGAGGCCGCGCACGCCGGCGATTCGATCACACTGACGCTGGCGGACGAAATCGACGTTGCCCGTGGCGACATGTTATCCGCGTTGCGCGACCGCCCACAGATCGCCGATCAGTTCGCGGCGCATTTGGTGTGGATGTCGAATGAGAAGCTGTTCCCGGGACGCTCCTACCTGATGAAGATCAATCATGGCACCCTGGGAGCCACGGTGACCGATCTCAAGCATCAGATCGACGTCAACACGTTGTCGAAGCTCGCCGCCAAGACGCTGGCCTTGAACGAGGTCGGCGTCTGCAATCTGTCGGTTGTCAGACCGATCGCGTTTGATCCTTATGCGGACAACCGCGATACCGGCGCGTTCATCCTGATCGATCGTTATTCCAACGAAACGGTCGCCGCCGGCATGATCGATTTCGCGCTGCGCCGGGCGAGCAACATCCACCACCAGAATCTGACGGTGAGCAAGGCCGAGCGATCGCGATTGATGCATCACCGGCCGGCGGTGTTGTGGTTTACCGGCCTGCCGGGCGCCGGCAAATCGACCATCGCCAATCTGGTGGAGGCCGGCCTGCATGCACGCGGCGTGCATACCGCCATATTGGACGGCGACAATGTGCGGCACGGGCTGAACCGCGACCTCGGCTTCACCGAGGCCGAGCGGGTGGAGAACATCCGGCGCATTGGCGAGGTGGCTAAGCTGATGACCGATGCGGGGCTGGTCGTGCTCTGTTCGTTCATCTCGCCGTTCCGCGCCGAGCGCAGAATGGTGCGGGAATTGGTCGATAGCGGCGAATTCATCGAGGTGTTTGTCGACACACCGCTCGAACAATGTATCGCGCGCGATCCGAAAGGATTGTACCGGCGCGCGCTCGCCGGCGAGATCAAGAATTTCACCGGCGTCGATCAGCCTTATGAAGTGCCGGAAAAGCCCGAGTTGCACCTGATGGCCGGAGCCAAGGACGCCGAGAAACTCGCCAGCGATGTCGTCGCGGAATTGGTGCGGCGTAAGATCGTGTGAGGCGGAGCTGGCCGCACCTTCAGGAATGGTGGGCGCGACAGGGATCGAACCTGTGACCCCCTCCATGTCAAGGAGGTGCTCTTCCGCTGAGCTACGCGCCCATTACCGGTCAGGTCTTATCGGCTCCAAACTGGCGAGGCAAGGCCGTGGCGGGATGGTCTCAGGCCGCCAGCATCTTGGTCACTTCGCTGACCAACTCGCGCAGGTGGATCGGCTTGGACAGCACCTTGGCGTGCTTGGGCGCGTTGGAATCGGCGTTGAGCGCCACCGCGGCAAAGCCGGTGATGAACATGATCTTGATGTCGGGGTCGAGTTCGGCGGCCCGGCGGGCGAGCTCGATGCCGTCCATTTCCGGCATCACGATATCGGTGAGCAGCAGCTCGAACGGCTCCTCGCGCAGGCGCTGATAGGCCGACAGGCCGTTGTCATAGGAAGTCACGTCGAATCCGGCATTTTGCAGCGCCTTGACCAGGAAACGCCGCATATCAGTATCGTCTTCAGCCAGCAGGATTTTCGACATACTTCCTTCGCCCCGTCCCGGCCGGCCCGAAAGGCGGCCCCAGCCACCCCATAAGACTTACCCCAGGTAAATAACGGGTGAACCCAAAGCATGACTTGGCTTTATGCCCCGACGCATGGACAATAGACGGTATAGGGGCCCCTCTAAAATCGGCCCGAATGCAACGGTATCTAGCCCTTCACATGACTGCCTGCAGCTATGAGTGAAATCCGCGACGAGCTCGACCCGCCGTTCGAGATCCTCGAGCCGCCCGCGTGCCAGGGGCCGGTGCTGTTCAATTCCCCGCACAGCGGCTCGACCTATCCGCGCGCCTTCCTGGCGGTTGCACGGCTCGATATCGGCACCCTGCGCCGGTCGGAGGACAGCTTCGTCGACGACCTGGTCGCCGGCGTGGTAAACCAAGGCTTCCCGCTGATGCGCGCGCATTTCCCACGCTGCTTCGTGGACGTGAACCGCGAGCCCTATGAGCTCGATCCGCGCATGTTCGAGGGCCGCCTGCCCTCCTTCGCCAATACCCGCTCGATGCG
This sequence comes from Hyphomicrobiales bacterium, assembly GCA_016201085.1. GTDB lineage: Bacteria > Pseudomonadota > Alphaproteobacteria > Rhizobiales > Xanthobacteraceae > Pseudolabrys. Next base: position 6,746 of record JACQDO010000524.1, read on the forward strand.
GGTGGCTGGCGGCCTGGGAACGGTGGCGCGGGTGGTAGGCGATGCCCAGGAAATCTACGACCAGCGCATCCCAGTGGACGACGCGCTGACGCGGATCGAGAGCCTGTACAAGCCCTATCACCGCGCGCTGCGCCGGTTGTTCACCCGCCTGCACCGCGATTTCGGCACCGCCATATTGATCGATTGCCATTCCATGCCGTCAACGGCCGGCCAAAAAGAC
>JACQDO010000500.1 GCA_016201085.1 Hyphomicrobiales bacterium
CTAGCTGATCAGCTAGCTTATTCATAATGGCGGAAATTTCAAGGCCTCACGCCGTGAGCCGATGCTTTGCGGGAGGCCAAAATTTGGCGGGGGCCCGGCGGTTTTGCCGCCGAGCCCCCTTCAACATATCAGCCGGCCTATAAGCCGGGTTTTGTATGGCCTGCGGCTCACACCGCAAACGCGACGGCCATTCCTCTGCTGCGCCGGTTGCCCGACGCATCGTGCAACCTACCCGAATGACTGGCCCGGACGGACCCGACGCTTGCGCGTCAACGTCATTCCTATTCGGTCTTGCTCCCGGTGGGGTTTGCCGTGCCGTTGCCGTTGCCGGCAGCGCGGTGCGCTCTTACCGCACCGTTTCACCCTTACCTTGGCCAAAACGCTACGCAGCCAAGGCGGTCTGTTCTCTGTGGCACTGTCCCTGAGGCATCCCCGCGAAGGGCCGCCACGCCGGACGTTATCCGGCACCGTTCGTCCATGGAGCCCGGACTTTCCTCCCCGGCCGCCTTTCGGCATTGGCGCGGAGCGGCCGTCCGGCCGACTGACCGGCAAGACATGGCGGGGCAAGGGGGCGGCGTCAAGGCGGACGCAAGGACTTGCTATGATTGGCAAAAAAATTGCCCGGACCTGTTGGGGGAGGGGGACAGGCCCGGGCTCGGGGGGAGGCAGATGGCTTCGGCCTGCGTTCAGGCCGGGTTGGGGAGGCGCAGGGTCAGGCACAAGCGCCGGTATGCGGCAGGCGCTCGTGGCTGGGCCGCAGAAACGCCGCCAGTCGCTTGAACGGAGACGCCACCCAGGCCAACACCTTGCTCATCATTTCGCGCGTGACTTCGGCGCGATAGGTCCGCGCCTGCGCAATGAAGGCATCGATCTCGGCGAGGGTGAGGGAGTTGGACGGATTGGTGATCTTGTTGGTCATGGCAGTGTCTCCAAGCATCAGGGCGTAAGAGCAGGCTTTCCCTATGCGATAAATGCATAGTATTATCTTTTGAAAATATGATAATGCTATAAATTACGTGTTCTTCTGTGAAAAAATGGCACAAGTAATTGAGGCCGGCAGCCGAGTTATCCGAAAACACTCGTAATATTATAGCAATAGGTCGACCCCGTGGATAATACCGCCGATCTGCGCGTCTTCGTCCGCGTCATGGATCGCGGCAGCTTTTCAGCCGCCGCCAAGGATCTCGGCCTGACGCCATCGGCGGTGTCGAAGCTGATCTCGCGGCTGGAGGACCGGCTCGGCGCCCGCCTGCTCGAGCGCAGCACCCGCCGTTTGGCTCTGACCCCCGAAGGCGAAACTTTCCTGTCACGCGCCCGTCGCATCGTCGCCGACATCGAGGAGGCCGAGGCCGAGGTGGCGCGGGTGCGCGGCGCCCCGCGCGGCCGGCTGCACATCAATGCCGGCACCGCCTTCGGCCTGCATCAACTGGCGCCGGCGCTCGCCGACTTTCTGGCGCGCTATCCGGAGATCGACGTCGATTTGTCGATCACCGACCGGATGGTAGACCTGCTCGAGGAGCAGGCCGACATCGCGGTGCGCTCCGGCCGCGTCATGGAGGGGCCGTTCATCCAGCGCAAGATCGCCGTCCTCCAGCGCGTGATCTGTGCGTCGCCGTCCTATCTCGCACAGCGTGGCACGCCGCGCGCAGCCGCCGCGCTGAAGGATCACGATTGCATCGTGGTCGCCGGCGCCGGTCTCAACCGTTGGCCGTTCGAGGCGCGCGGCGGCATCGACGTGATCGATGTGAGCCCGCGCGTGTTCACCGACGACGCGGAAGCGGCGCTGCGGCTCGCCATTGCCGGCGCCGGCATCGTGCGCCTGTCCGACGTGATCGTGGGCGATCCGCTACGCCGCGGCGAGCTGGTGGCCTTGCTGACCGACGTGCATCACGTCGAGCCGTTTCCGCTGGCGGCGGTCTATCCGGCCGGACGCCAACGCCTGCCGCGCGTCGCCGTATTTCTCGAATTTCTGCTCGAACGATTCGGCCACGCGCCCTGGCGGCTGGCGGGCGGCGCTATCTGATCACGCCAGCGGCGCCGGCCTGGTCTCGATCAGCGCGCGCAGCGTGAGCAGCGTGGACGGGTCGGCGATGCCGTCGACACGCGCCGGGCGGAAATGGCGCTGGAAGGCGGTGACGACGTCGCGCGTGACGTCGTCATAGCGGCCGGTTTCCGCGATGCCATAGCCGTAGGAGGCCAGCGCGCGCTGCAGCCGCGTCACCAGTTCGCCGTGGTCGCCCGGCTGCACTTTGGCGCCGTCGAGGTCGAGCGGGGCCGAGCGCACCCAATGGCCGACACCGGATTCGTTCAGCAGCTCCCAGGGGAATTTCTCGCCCGGATCCTGCTTGCGCGAGGGCGCGACATCCGAATGCGCCAGGATGCGATCGGAGCTGATCGGTCCGCGGCGGGTGAGGATGGTCTTGCACAGCGAGATCACCGCCGCGGTCTGCCGCAACGGGAAATCGCAATAGCCGAATTCATGACCGGGGTTCACGATTTCGATGCCGATCGAGCGCGAATTGATATCGCTCTCGCCGGCCCAGGACGACACGCCGGCGTGCCAGGCGCGCAAGGTCTCCGGCACGCATTGCACGATGCGGCCGTCCTCGAACACCACGTAATGCGACGAGACCTTGCTTGCCGCCATGGTGAGCCGCTCAAGCGCCGCCTGGCCGGTCTGCATGCCGGTGTAGTGCAGCAGGATGATGTCGGGCGGCCGCCCGTCCTTGCGCTCGTCGCAATTGGGCGAGGGCACGATGTCGGAAACGATGAAGGAATCCGGCTGAAATAATGGCATGGGGCCGGAGCACTTCCTCAAGAAAACAAAATCGCGGCGGCATCTTTCACCGCGCCGGCGCTAAAAGGCAAGACCGGGAACTGCAATAAGGCGGCGGCCCGGACGATGCTACCATCCGGGCCGCCGCCCCTTCATTCGCCGACGATCGGCTGGTTACTTGTTGCCGCCGCTCGGCGCCATGCCGCCGCCCGCCGGCCGCGGAGCGCCGCCGCCCAATCCGGCCGGGCCGGAGCCCGTGGTGGCCGGCCGTGGCGGCTCATAGCGCGCGAAGTTCTGCGCCTGCGTGAGCTGCTCCTTGGTCATCGAAATCTTGAGCTTGGGCGCGGCGCCGTTCTGCCCGGGCACCACGTCGAAGGATTTCGGTGCCAGCGCCACTTCCTTCGCGCCCATGCCGAGGAAGCCGCCGACGCCGATCACGTAGGCTTGGATACTGCCGGATTTGTCGAACAAGATGTCGCTGACGTCGCCGATCTTCTGGTTGTCGGCGCCGAGCACGTCGGTGCCTTTGAACTTCGTCGCCAGCCATTGATCGGGCTTCTGCGACGCTACGAAATCGGCCTTCTCGGAACTCGGTTGCGCCGGCGCGGCGGCGGCCGGCGGGGTGGAACTGGAACTCGACGGCGAGTTGGGCGCTTGCGCCAGCGCCCCCGATGTCAGCAGCGCGCCAATGGCCGCGCCAATCAACAATGTTTTTCTCATGGATCGCCTCCTGCTGGGTGGTGTTGGATGATTCCGCTTGCGATATCCGGGGGCGGGCCAACGCGGACCCGCCCCTTTGGTGGGTCAACTCGACAGGCAAATTGATGGTTCCTGCGGTCACGAAATTTGAAATTCGCCGCCGGAAGGCGGCAGGGAACTCAGGCGGTCGCCGCCCGGAAACAAATCCTTAAGATTAAAGACTGTTTAATGGGGCCGGACGGCGGTGCGTCGGCGGTTCGCGAGGGGCCGCAGGCGGGGCCGGCTCATTCCATTGACGCCCATAATATCCCATGATATCCCACAGTTTCTCATCGAGGATTGCCGGCGGCTCCCCCAGCGAGCGCCAACGGGGACTTCAGGCCGGCTCGGTAATTCTGAAGCTGCGCGCGCGTTGCGTACCGTGGGTGCGGGGTGCGGGATATGGACCGCTTCGTGTCGAACGTCACGTTGCGGCTCGATTCCAAGGGACGCGTCTCGATTCCCGCCACCTTCCGCTCGGTGCTGCGCCGCGACGGCTTCGACGGGCTTTATTGCTATCCGGCGCTCGATCGACCGGCGATCGACGCCGGCGGGAATGCGCTGATGGCGGAGATCGAGGCGTTGATCGGTCGCTTTACCCCGTTTTCGGACGAACGCGAGCGGTTCGCGCTGGCGCTCTACGGCACCAGCGAGACGCTCAAGATCGACGGCGAGGGCCGCGTGCAGTTGAGCGACAGCTTGAAGCGTCATGCCGGGATTGCCGACCGGGTCGCCTTCGTCGGCCTCGGTCACAAGTTTCAGATCTGGGAGCCAGGCCGGTTCCAGAGCGAGCTCGCGGAGGCCACCCAAAAGGTGCGCGCGCTCAAGGCTCAGCTCGGCTCCCAGGTGGCGGCGCGCAACGCGCTCGGAGCACGGGAATGACGGCGGGCGGCGACGGCTTTGCGGCTGTCGCTGGCGGATCGGCCCTCCACATTCCCGTGCTCGGCCGCCCCGTCATCGACTTCCTCAAACCGCGTGACGGCGGCGTCTATATCGACGCCACCTTCGGCGCCGGCGGTTACACGCGCGCGCTGCTCTCCGCCGCCGACTGCACAGTGATCGGCATCGATCGCGACCAGAGCGCCATCGCGCTCGGCGCCGATCTGGTCGAGGCGGCGAACGGCCGGCTGACGCTGATCGAGGATCGTTTCTCCAATCTCGACGCGGTGGCGCGCGCATGCGGCGTCGACCAGGTCGACGGCGTGGTGCTCGATCTCGGCGTCTCCTCCATGCAGCTCGACCGGCCCGAGCGCGGATTTTCCTTCCGGCACGACGGCCCGCTCGACATGCGCATGGGCGGCGACGGCGCCAGCGCGGCCGACATCGTCGAA
>JACQDO010000512.1 GCA_016201085.1 Hyphomicrobiales bacterium
AGATCGCCGGCGCCATCAAGGCCGTGCCCGGGGTGGTGCAGGTGGAGGCGGTGTAATTTCTCCTGTAATGTAGTGGGGCGTCGGGAGATGCTCGTCATGCGCCGCCATGCGATTACACGCCGCGATATTCTCAAAGCCTCCGCCGTGCTCGTCTTCGCGTCGCCCGCGCGCGCCGCGGCGCCGCCGGCAGAAAGCGTCACGCCGGCGCTGATCGCAGCGGCCAGAAAGGAAGGCGCGGTCGTCTGGTACACCTCGGCCGATCTGCAACTGGCCGAAACCGTGGCCAAAGCCTTTGAGAAAAAATTCGGCCTCACCGCCCGCGTCGAGCGCGCCGGCGCCGAGCGCATCTTCACCCGCGTGGCGCAGGAATATGCCGCCGGCATCCACACGGTCGACGTCTCCAACACCGGCGATGCCGCGATGTTCGGCGACTGGAAACAGCGCGGTCTGCTCGCGGCCTACGTGCCGGCGGACGTCGCCAGGAATATTCCGGCCGAACATCGCGACCCGGACGGCTGCTTCGCCATCGTGCGGTCGACGCTCTGCGTGATCGCCTACAATCCCACCATGGTACAGCGCGCGGACGCGCCGAAAAGTTTTGCCGATTTGCTCGATCCGAAATGGAGGGGCAAACTGGTCAAAGGCAATCCGAGCTATAGCGGCACCGTCATCACCTCGACCTATCAGCTGGTGCGCAATCTCGGTTGGCCCTATCTGGAAAAACTTTCCAAGCAACAAGTGATGCAGGTGCAGTCCGCGACCGACACGCCCAAGCGCGTCATCCTCGGCGAGCGCCCGGTGATGGTGGACGGCAATGAATACAATGTCCTCATCGCCAAGGAGGGCGGCAAGCCGATCGAGCCGGTCTATGCCAGCGAAGGCTCGCCGCTCATCGTCATGCCGTCGGCGATCTTCAAGGCGGCGCCGCATCCCAGCGCCGCGCGGCTGTTCCAGAATTTCCTGTTCAGCGCCGAGGGCCAGCAATTGTTCGTCGACGCCGGCGGCCTGCGCTCACTGCACGCACAGGTCAAGGACAGGCCCGGCCGAATCCCGCTGTCGTCGATCAAGGTCATGAACACCGATCCGGCCGGCCTGCTCAGCCGGATGGACGACATCAAGCGGCGCTACACGGAATATTTTCGCGTCTAAGCCATTGATATCGATGTTGTTCCACTGTCGCGCGGCGCCGATCGCATGACGCCCGTCGTACGCCGGCTGCCTTGCATCCGTCAGATCGCCTCTATATAAGCCGCGCATCACTCACGCGGACGCTTGGCTTTCGGCCCCGACAATGGGTCAACAAGGCCTTCCGGTGGTCCCTTCACGGGGCTCACACGCGACTGCGGCGGATCAACCGGAGAATAAAGAATGGCGCTTCCTGACTTTTCCATGCGTCAGCTGTTGGAAGCTGGTGTGCATTTCGGCCATCAGTCCCACCGCTGGAACCCGAAGATGGGTCAATACATCTTCGGCACCCGCAACAACATCCACATCGTCGACCTGGCGCAGAGCGTGCCGATGCTGGCGCGCGCGCTGCAGGCGGTGAGCGATACCGTCGCCAAAGGCGGCCGCATCCTGTTCGTCGGCACCAAGCGGCAGGCGCAGGATGCCATCGCCGCGGCGGCCAAGCAGTGCGCGCAGTATTATGTGAATTCGCGCTGGCTCGGCGGCACGCTGACCAACTGGAAAACCATTTCGGGATCGATCTCGCGCCTGCGCAAGCTCGACGAGATTCTCTCCTCCGGCGACACCGGCGGCTACACCAAGAAAGAGCGCCTCACCATGCAGCGCGAGCGCGACAAGCTCGACCGTTCGCTCGGCGGCATCAAGGACATGGGCGGCGTGCCCGACCTGCTGTTCGTGATCGACACCAACAAGGAAGACATCGCGATCAAGGAAGCGCGCCGGCTCAACATCCCGGTCGCGGCCATCGTCGACACCAACTGCGATCCGGCCGGCATCACCTATGTCGTGCCCGGCAACGACGATGCCGCCCGCGCCGTCACGCTGTACTGCGATCTGATCGCGCGCGCCGCCATCGACGGAATTTCGCGCGCGCAGGGCGAAGCCGGCATCGATATCGGCGCGCAGGAGAAGCCGGTGATCGCGGAACAGGTGCCGGTCGCGCCGGCGGTCGGCGATCTCGGCTTCGAGCCGCTGCCGGGTCCGCGCGGCGTCGCCGACGATCTCAAGAAACTGCCCGGCGTGTCGCCGGCCATCGAGAAGCAGCTCAACGATCTCGGCCTGTTCCATTTTACGCAGATCGCCGAGCTCAACGAGAAAGCCGCGCACAATGTCGGCGAAGAGGTCGGACTGCCCGGCCGCGTGCCCGGCTGGATCGCCAAGGCGAAAGAACTGACGGCGGAGTGATTGCCGCGAAACGCATGAGGGAATAATTCGATGGCAAATATCACCGCCCAGATGGTCAAGGAGCTGCGCGAGTCGACCGGCGCCGGCATGATGGACTGCAAGGCCGCGCTCACCGAAACCAATGGCGACATGACCGGCGCGCAGGACTGGCTGCGCAAGAAGGGTCTTTCGAAAGCCGCCAAGAAAGCCGGCCGCGTCGCCGCCGAAGGCCTGATCGGCCTGACGGTCGCCGGAAACAAGGGTGTCGTGGTCGAGGTCAATTCGGAGACCGACTTCGTCGCCCGCAACGATCTGTTCCAGGGTCTGGTGAAGATGATCGCCAACGTGGCGCTCTCCGTCGGCACCGACGTGGACAAGATCAACGCCGCCAAGGCCGGCTCCATCACCGTGGCCGAGTCGATCTCCGACACCATCGCCAAGATCGGCGAGAACATGACGCTGCGCCGCGCCGCCAGCCTGTCGGTCGGCCAAGGCGCCATCGGCAGCTATGTGCACAATGCGGCGGGCGAGGGGCTCGGCAAGATCGGCGTCATCGTCGCGCTCGAGTCGAGCGGTAAGGCGGACGAACTGGCAGCGCTCGGCCGCCAGCTCGCCATGCACGTCGCCTCGGCCAATCCGCAAGCGCTCGATTCCGCCAGCCTCGATCCGGCGACGATTAAGCGCGAGAAGGATGTGCTGGCCGACAAATTCCGCCAGCAGGGCAAGCCGGAAGCCATGATCGAGAAGATCGTCGAGTCCGGCCTCAAGACTTTCTATAAGGAAGTCTGCCTGGTCGAGCAGGCCTTCATTTTCGACGACAAGAAATCGGTGGCGCAGGCGCTGAAAGAGGCCGAAGGCAAGGTCGGCGGTCCGGTGAAAATCGCCGGTTTTGTGCGCTATGCTCTGGGCGAGGGAATCGAGAAGCAGGAATCCGACTTCGCCGCGGAAGTCGCCGCGGCCGCCGGAACCAACTGATCGGATTGTCGGCC